>JALAGK010000396.1 GCA_022712475.1 Enterobacteriaceae bacterium | reverse complement strand
CGTGCCGGGCAGGTAGCGGTAGTCCTCGCCAGCGCGCTGTAACAGCCATTCTGGCCAGGCCATATGGGTAATGCAGCGGTGAATCGCAAGTTCGCCCGGGTGTGCCAACGGCGGCTGGTTCGCCAGATAAGCAGGAGACGCCAGTAAATAGCGCGGACAATGGCCGATGGCGCGACCAATCAGTGAAGAGTCCTGCGGCTTACCGGTACGTAGCGCCACGTCAAACCCCGAGTCCACGAGGTCAATCACGTCATCTGAGATAGACACCTCCAGAGACACGTCTGGATAGCGCAGCGCAAACGCAGCATTGAGCCGTGCCAGTAGTGTCGCCCCCAGCCCTGCCGGGCAAGTAATGCGCAGTCGGCCACTGGGATTATCTCGCAGGCGCTGCACCGCAAGCTCCGCACGCTCGCTGGCGTTCACCATTTCCCGGCAGTGTGTCAGGTAATGCTCACCGGCAAAGGTCAGGCTAAGCCTGCGCGTGGTACGGTTGAGCAGACGCAGCCCCACCTGCTGCTCAAGCTGGCTGATGCGCTGGCTAACGCTTGATTTTGGCAATCCGGCTCGCTTAGCCGCAGCACTGAAGCCGCCGCATTCCACTACCAGCGCAAAAAGCGCCATATCCTGCAGCTGTTTAAACACGATTGTTCACCTGAGCCGAACGGGTTGTTCCTTATTGTCCATCTTATCACTCCCACTACAGGCGCATAGACTACATTCATTACGTTATCCCTTTATTCACAGGAGAAGACCATGTCCGTGACAGCCATTGCCGTTGACCCGAAAAACCCCGCGTCCTTTATCGAAATCACACAGCCGGTGCCGCAGCCTGGCGAGTACGATCTGCTGGTGGAAGTGAAAGCGGTTTCCGTCAACCCGGTCGACACCAAGGTGCATAAAGGACTGCAAAAAAATGGCCTGGAGGCACCGCGCGTCCTGGGTTGGGACGCCAGCGGCGTGGTCAAAGCGGTTGGCGCTAAAGTCAGCGGCTTTAAACCAGGAGATGAAGTCTGGTACGCAGGCGATATCACGCGATCGGGCAGCAATGCCAGCCAACAGTTGATTGATTCGCGTATTGTCGGACGCAAACCTACAAGCCTCGACTGGGCCGCCGCCGCCGCGATTCCGCTTACCGCGCTGACGGCCTGGGAAGGTCTGTTTGAACGTCTGCACATTCAGGATGCAGGTAGCGAAAAAACGCTGCTGATTATTGGTGGTGCCGGCGGCGTAGGCTCGCTGGCTATCCCGTTTGCTAAACTACGCAGCCAGGTCAAAGTCATTGCCACCGCCTCGCGAGAAGATTCCGCACAGTGGTGCCGGGAACGCGGAGCCGATCTGGTGGTGAATTACCATGACTTGCCGGGGGAACTGGCAAAACACGACATTACCTTTGTGGATTACATTTTCATTCTCAACGACACCGATGGTCACTGGGACGCGGTAAGCAAACTCATCGCGCCACAGGGACATATCTGCACCATCGTTGAAAACGAGAAACCGCTCGATCAGAGCGTGTTGAAAACCAAGTCTGCCGCACTGCACTGGGAGTTAATGTACACCCGCAGCATGTACCAGACTGCCGACATGGCGCGCCAGGGCGAGATTCTAAACGACGTCGCGAAGCTGGTGGATGCCGGCAAAATCACTGGTACTCTTAACGAAACGCTGCACGGTCTGAGCGTGGAAAATATCCGTGAGGCGCACAAACGTGTGCTGGAAGGCCACATGCGCGGCAAGATTGTTATCGCGTTTTAAACGAAAACGGCGGCCCAGGGCCGCCGTTGAGACTGATGATAAACCTTATCCTGCCGCAGTATGGATGACACCCAATAAAAATAAGGAAAATCAATCCATTGATTTTCACCTGCTAACCACAAAGCAGGGAAAACCACATTTTTTCCTGCTTTGTCAGCAACTTAACGGCAGCCCCTGGCCGCCGTTATCGGTCTGCCTGTGGGCCAGACTCACCCATCATCTGCTTAACCAGCTCCACGCAGCGCAAAAAGCGGGAGTCATAGTCAGCTTCCTCAACGTGCTCGTAGCTGATGCCGTTTTGCTCAAGCATCTCAACTAAAAGCTGTTGAAACTGGCGTCGGTCCACTGAACTGCCAAGGCTTCTGAGCCCGTCTGCCACCCATGGCGTGTTGTTCTCAAGCAAAATCACCAGGTCGAAACGGTACTCGTCGATAAGCGCCTGCACAAACGGATGTTCCTTGCCTTCGTATTTCTTACAAAACGCCTGGGTAGTGACAAAATCAGTGTCGACAAACGCCACACGGTTGGCATATTTTACTGCAAAATCAATATACTGCGCCTGGCCGAGTGCGATTTTGTCATAATCAGAATACTGTAGCGCCATCTCGTCACCGCCAAGGTGAGAGAAGACATAATCACGCCCGTACTCCCAGGCACTGGTGGTATTGAAAATATTGGCAAGCTTGTTTACCAGCGTTGATTTGCCGCTCGACTCGCCGCCCAGTATCGCTACGGTACGGACAAAGAACGGTTTCACCTCGGTCGGAATATACTCCCAGTAGCGAAACGGGTTTTCGCGAATCTGAGTACCGCTAATGCTCATAAAGGTACGTTTAGGGTCAATGAGCCGGGCTTCAATGCCTAAATGTTGCAGGTACTGAGGCGCATCGCTCTCTTCTGAGGTGTAGATCCAGTCCGGCGAAATGCCTTTCTCGGCCATAAAGGCCTTTATGCCCTCACTCCAGACATCCCAGCCGTGCGGATAGGGCTCCATCCCTTCTTCATTAAAAGCGTGGATGCGGATATTTTTCTGGTATTTGAAGGTCTGGAGCAGCCAGCGCAGCCTGTCGCTGACGGTTGGCTGCTGCGACATGGCGCTATCGTTAAACAGCGCAAGGTCGCGTGGCTCGTCATAGCCCATGATGATGTGCAGCTCATCGACCTGGCTACAGGCGCGCTGAATCAGGTAGATATGCCCGGTGTGTAGCGGATAGAACTTACCGAACACTACGCCCACGCTTTTTTGTTTAAGCGGGTATTCCAGCCCCAGAAACTGGTGCAGTGCCTCCAGTTTGCGGGCGCTGGGGCTTTTGATTTTAGCGTTCAGTAACTGGCTGAGGTAGCCTTTAGTCATCCCGCTGGCATCCGCTACCTGCTGTAGCGTGCAGCCTTTCTGGCGTATAGCGGTTCTGATGTAGTCGAACGACGACATATGCTGCCTCCTGCAATAACTCGTCAACCGGACACTGCCCGGCGCGTAACTGACTCTGTAATAATCACATTATAAGTCGTCAAAAACCGCCAGCGCATCCGCCAGTTTTTTTACGCCAAATACTTTCATGCCTTCCGGCGGTTTCTTTGGCACATTCGCGTGCGGCACAATCGCACGCTTAAAGCCGTGTTTAGCCGCCTCGGTAATACGCTCCTGCCCGCTCGGCACCGGGCGAATCTCACCGGCGAGCCCCACCTCGCCAAACACCACTAAATCCTGCGGCAGCGGACGGTTACGCAGACTGGACACCATCGCCAGCAGTAACGCCAGGTCGGCACTGGTTTCCATTACCTTCACACCGCCGACCACGTTCACAAACACATCCTGATCCGCCATCTGTAACCCGCCGTGGCGGTGCAGTACGGCCAGCAGAATTGCCAGGCGGTTTTGCTCAAGCCCTACCGCCACGCGTCTGGGGTTCGCCATCATCGATTGGTCGACCAACGCCTGAATTTCCACCAGCAGCGGGCGCGTGCCTTCCCAGACCACCATCACCGAGCTCCCCGCAGTCAGCTCATCACCACGACTCAGAAAGATGGCTGACGGGTTGCTGACTTCACGCATCCCCTGCTCGGTCATGGCAAACACGCCTAATTCGTTAACGGCACCAAAGCGGTTTTTATGGCTACGTAGCGTGCGAAAGCGCGAATCAGCGTCACCGTCGAGCAGTACCGAGCAGTCAATACAGTGCTCCAGCACCTTCGGACCTGCCAGCGAACCGTCTTTGGTGACGTGGCCGACCATCACAATTGCCACACCGCGCGTTTTGGCAAACCGGGTCAGATAGGCCGCAGTCTCGCGTACCTGGGCAACACTTCCGGGTGACGACTGACCCTCTGCCATGTGCATCACCTGAATGGAGTCGATAACCATCAACTTCGGCTCCTCTTACTCGGCTATCAGGCAAATCTGCTCGATGCTGGTTTCAGAAAGCATATTGAGGTTATCGGTCGGCAGACCAAGACGGTGCGCGCGCATCGCCACCTGCTGGAGTGACTCTTCGCCGGTGACGTAAAGCGTTTTCATCTCTGCGGCCAGCTTGCACAGGGTCTGCAACAGCAGCGTGGATTTACCCGCACCGGGGTTGCCGCCAATAAGGATGGCGCTTCCGGGCACCACACCGCCGCCCAGCACGCGATCGAACTCTTTAAAACCCGTGGAAAAGCGTGGCAGCGCCTCCAGGCTGATATCAGAGAGCTTTTGCACCTTACTCACGCCTGCGTTACCCGCATAACCGGAAAGACGCTCGTTACGCGCCACCTGCGGCGACGCCGCAAGCCTTATTTCCGTAATGGTATTCCAGGCCTGGCAGGCGCTGCACTGCCCCTGCCAACGCGGATAATCCGCCCCGCATTCATTACAGACAAACGCGCGTTTTGCCGCTTTCGCCACCTTACTACCTCTTATTTATTCCTGATTAAGACTGCCGGAAAGAATACAGAACACGCCCATTAAATCGGCATTGCGAATGGTGACATGCGCCTGTTGATTAACTTTCGGCTTCGCGTGATAGGCAATGCCCAGCGCCGCGTGCTTAAGCATCGGCAGGTCATTGGCGCCGTCGCCAATGGCCACCGTCTGCGCGGGAGCAATATCATGCTTTTCCATCAGCGCCATCAGCGTCTTCGCTTTGAACTTCGCATCCACTATCTGCCCGGTCACGGCCCCAGTCAGTTTGCCGTCGCGAATTTCCAGCTCGTTTGCGACCGCAGCGCTCAGGTGCAGTTTTTCACGCAGATAATCAGCAAAGAAGGTAAAGCCGCCGGAGGCAATCGCCACCTTCCAGCCCAGCGCCTGAAGCTTCATTACCAGTGATACCAGGCCTGGCATTAGCGGCAGCGCGTCACGCACTTCACGTAAAATGGCCGCATCTGCGCCTTCAAGCGTTGCCACGCGCTGGCGCAAGCTGGCGGTAAAATCCAGTTCGCCACGCATGGCGCGCTCGGTCACTTCGGCCACCATCTCGCCGGTTCCGGCCAGTTTGGCAATCTCATCAATGCACTCAATTTCAATGGCCGTGGAATCCATATCCATCACCAACAGGCCAGGCGTGCGCAGGTGCGGCAGTTTGCCCATCGGCGCAACATCCAACCCGGCCTCGTGCGCCAGGCGCGCGGCGCGCGGTGTCAACGAACCAGCGAGACGAATGACCTGGTAGTCTTCCACACACCAGGCGCTGACGATAACCATCGCCGCCCCCAGCTTACGCTGGTAACGCGTGAGTCGGTCTTTATCCAGTTCTCGCCCATACAGGAGCCATCCTGTGCGTCCTGCGCGGTAATCCAGAGGCATCACCTCATCACCGCTTAGAGAAAGAGGCAACCCGGGCCAGAGGGAAACCTCATTTGGCAGGTCGCGCCAGGTCAGACTATTTGGCATTGCAGCTCCTGTATAAAGTTATGCCGGTACAAAACAACGCATGAGGCTACCCTGTTGGGAGCGCATCTGGCAACATGCAGTCTGCAAATTTTCAACGGGTGAAATATGGGTAAGGGAAAATTTAAATTCCGACTGCACCGCGCGGTGATTGTGCTGCTTTGTCTGGCATTGCTGGTGGTGCTCATGCAGGGCGCATCCTGGTTTAGCCAGAACCATCAGAACTCGCGTAATATCCAGATGGAGGAAGTCGCACGCACGCTGGCCCGCCAGGTGAGCTACTCTCTTGCCCCACTGATGCGCGGTCAGACCCCAGATGAGAGACAAATTACCGCTATTTTACGCAAACTCACCGATAACAGCCGCATTCTGGATGCCAGCGTCTATGATGACGAAGGCGCGCTGATCACTCGCGCAGGCGAAAGCCTGGATGTTCGCGACCGGCTGGCGCTGGATGGTAAAAAAGCAGGCAGCTACTTTAACCAGCAAATTGTCGAAGACATCACGGGTAAAAATGGTCGTCTGGGCCAACTGCGCATGACGCTTGATACCCACAGGCTGGCAACTGAAGCCAAGCAGGTAGATAACACCACAAATATTCTGCGCCTGATGCTACTGCTGGCGCTGGCCGTTGGCATTGTGCTCACGCGCACGCTGTTGCAGGGCAAACGCACCCGCTGGCAGCAATCGCCCTATCTGCTCACCGCCAACCGCGCGGTGCAAGAAGACGATGAAGAAACAAAGGATGACGACAAGGCGCGTTAAAGCGCTCGGTACGACACGCGCCCAACAGTGGGCGCATGTTATGATGCGGGGTCTTGTTATGGAAAGGATCCCACCATGCCCTCACTGCGACTGCTGATTTCCGACTCTCACGATCCCTGGTTCAACCTTGCGGTAGAAGAATGCATTTTCCGCCAGATGCCCGCTACCCAGCGCGTGCTGTTTCTGTGGCGGAATGCGGATACGGTAGTGATTGGCCGGGCGCAAAACCCGTGGAAAGAGTGCAATACCCGGCGCATGGAAGAAGACCACGTGCGCCTCGCCCGGCGCAGCAGCGGCGGCGGTGCGGTCTTCCACGACCTCGGCAACACCTGTTTTACGTTTATGGCCGGCAAACCTGAGTATGACAAGAGTGTGTCTACCGCGATTGTTATCGACGCGCTGCGCCGTCTGGGCATTAGCGCGTCAGCCTCCGGGCGCAACGACCTTCTTGTCGACACCGCCGAAGGCCCACGCAAAATTTCCGGCTCCGCCTACCGTGAAACCAAAGACCGTGGCTTTCACCACGGCACGCTGCTGCTGGACGCCGACCTGAGCCGCCTTGCCAACTATCTCAATCCTGATAAGAAAAAATTGCAGGCTAAGGGCATTACATCTGTGCGCGCTCGCGTGACCAACCTGAGCGAACTGCTGCCCGGTGTCACGCACGCTCATATTTGCGAAGCCGTTGAGAACGCGTTTTTCGACCACTTTGGCGAGCGCGTAGCGCCAGAAGTGATTTCTCCCGATGCCGTACCTGATCTGCCGGGTTTTGCTGAAACCTTTGCCCGCCAGAGCAGCTGGGAGTGGAACTTCGGCCAGGCCCCGGCCTTTAGCCACCTGCTGGATGAGCGCTTTACCTGGGGCGGCGTGGAAATTCACTTTGACGTTGAACGTGGCGTTATTGTGCGCGCCCAGATATTTACCGACAGCCTGAACCCTGCTCCGCTGGAAGCGCTGGCCACAAGCCTGCACGGCTGCCCCTATCGCAGTGAGGATTTAGCCCAACGTTGCGAAACGCTGATTGAGACATTCCCGGAGCAGGCTACCGAGCTACGAGAGCTGTCGGCCTGGATAGCGCAGGCGGTGAGCTAAAGGCCAGCACCTGCGCTTATTTACCGCGCCGCCACGCCGAGCTGGCACGAGTGCCAGCGGCCGAGAAACACCACGGTGAAAAGCGCGCCAAGCAGCGCGCAAAACATATCAGACTGGGTATCCCAGGGGTCGCCCTGGGTACCGAGAAACTCATCGGCCCCCTGCCCCAGCCCCAACGCGGCCCACCATTCAATAAACTCATAGCAGGCGCTGATTGCCAGCGCGATACAGCAGACAATGAAATTCAACATGCGGCTTCCACGCACAACATTGCCACGAATCAGGATTTCTCTGGCCGCCAGCGCAGGCACTAATCCCTGGAAGACATGCCCGAGCTTGTCATAAGGATTGCGGCTCAGGTTAAACCACTCCTGCACCTGAAACCCCAACGGCACTTTTGCGTAGGTGTACATCCCGCCAAACAGCAAAATGACGGCATGAAAAAAGATAAGCGTGTACAGCAGCGTTGATAGCGGGTAGCGCCGATG
This sequence comes from Enterobacteriaceae bacterium, assembly GCA_022712475.1. GTDB lineage: Bacteria > Pseudomonadota > Gammaproteobacteria > Enterobacterales > Enterobacteriaceae > Tenebrionibacter. Next base: position 8,623 of record JALAGK010000396.1, on the reverse strand, counting down.
GGTGAGCCACAGCAGCGGAATAACAATTATCACCGGCAGGGTTTCCATTAGCCATGTGGCTTTATCCGCTGCTTCCATGCCGGTAAAAACCAACAAAATCACTAAAATCAGCGCACCGGATTGCAACTGGAAAGGCGTGGGGGTCGTTATCATCTGCTCATCCCTGAAAACAGGCCATATATGGCTCAGATAAATAGCACCAAAGCTGGCGAAAAAAAAGAGAACCGCGCAGTGGTTCACTGGTCATGACCTCATACTGGCCAATGCTGCACGCGGTATTTGCAGCTCAGCGGCACAATGATGACGCTACATTGACGCCATAGCGTCGGTATTCTCGCCCCATAAAAAAAGGGTGCCCGTCGGCACCCTTTTTTGAGAATAACGCAGCTTACGCCTCTTTATCCCCTAACAGCACTGACTCCAGTGCGATTTTAATCATATCGTTAAACGTGGTCTGGCGTTCTGCCGCAGTGGTCTGCTCATGGGTGCGGATATGGTCAGACACGGTGCAAATTGTCAGCGCCTTCGCGCCAAACTCTGCCGCCACGCCGTAGATACCGGCCGCTTCCATCTCTACACCCAGAATGCCGTATTTTTCCATCACGTCAAACATCTGCGGGTCCGGCGAATAGAACAGATCGGCGGAGAACAGGTTGCCTACGCGCGCATCCACACCCAGCGCTTTGGCCGCGTCTACTGCATTGCGGACCATGTCAAAATCGGCGATAGCCGCAAAATCGTGGTCTTTAAAACGCAGACGGTTCACTTTGGAATCGGTACAGGCGCCCATACCAATGACCACATCGCGCAGTTTCACATCCGGGCGCACCGCGCCGCAGGAACCCACACGGATGATTTTCTTCACACCAAAATCGGTAATAAGTTCTTTGGTATAGATAGAGCAGGACGGAATGCCCATGCCGTGGCCCATTACTGAGAATTTACGACCTTTGTAGGTACCGGTATACCCCAGCATGCCGCGCACGTTGTTCACTTCACGCACATCTTCCAGGAAGGTTTCTGCAATATGTTTTGCGCGCAGCGGGTCACCTGGCATCAGTACTACGTCAGCGAAATCGCCCATCTCTGCGTTAATGTGTGGCGTAGCCATAGCGTTATCCTTATTCATTTATTCATCTACCGGGCGCCCACAGCGCCCGGGTTCAACTTAAAACATCACCTTGCCGTACTGCATATCCGACAGGCCAAAGTATTTCGCCACCGTCTGCCCAATATCAGCAAACGTCTCGCGCAGGCCAAGCGAGCCAGGTTTGACCTGTGGGCCGTACACCAGCACCGGAATATGCTCGCGAGTGTGATCGGTGCCTTTCCAGGTTGGATCGCAGCCGTGGTCAGCAGTGAGGATGAGAATGTCGCCCTCTTTTACCAGTTCCATCAGCTCTGGCAAGCGGCGGTCAAACAGTTCCAGTCCGCCAGCATAGCCTGCCACATCGCGGCGATGGCCCCAACTGGAGTCAAAATCAACGAAATTGGTAAAGACGATAGTGTTATCACCCGCAGCCTTCATTTCAGCGAGCGTGGCGTCAAACAGCGCATCCAGACCCGTGGCCTTCACTTTTTTGGTGATGCCAACGTTGGCATAGATATCCGCAATTTTACCCACGGACACCACTTCGCCCTGCTTCTCGTCCACGAGCTTTTTCAGCACGGTTGCTGCCGGCGGCTCTACCGCCAGGTCGTGGCGGTTACCGGTACGCTGGAAGTTACCTGCTTTGTCGCCCACAAACGGACGCGCAATGACGCGGCCAATGTTGTAACCCCCCTCGGTCAGTTCTTCACGGGCAATTTCACATAGCTCGTAAAGACGGTCCAGGCCAAAGGTCTCTTCGTGGCAGGCAATCTGGAATACCGAGTCAGCGGAAGTGTAGAAAATCGGCTTGCCGGTTTTCATGTGCTCTTCGCCAAGCTGGTCAAGAATGACCGTACCGGAGGAATGGCAGTTACCGAGGTAGCCCGGAAGCCCTGCGCGCTCAACCAGCTTATCGAGCAGTTCCTGCGGAAAGCTGTTCTCTTCGTTGGTGAAATACCCCCAGTCAAACAACACCGGCACACCCGCGATTTCCCAGTGGCCAGACGGCGTGTCTTTGCCAGAAGAGAGCTCCTGCGCCCATGCATAAGCCCCGACGATATCCGCATTGCCGTCCATACCTGCCGGGATTTTCCCGGTGGAGCCTTCGGCGGCTTTCGCCAGGCCCAGGCGCGTCAGGTTAGGCAGATTAAGTGGCCCCTGGCGGCCGTGGTTAGCCTCACCGTTGGCACAGGCCTGCGCGATATGGCCGAGGGTATCCGAGCCTTCGTCGCCAAAGCGCGCGGCGTCTGCGCTCGCGCCAATGCCGAAGGAATCCAGCACCATAATAAATACACGTTTCATAATTTCTCCTGCGTTGCTACGCAATCACGCTCTGAGGCGTTAAAAGAAAGCGATCGGATCAGTATATCGCAACGCGCCTGTCGATAGTCAGCCTGTCGCGCGAATTAACCGGTAATTCTTTTGTAAACCACCGGTGTCGCCTGTGGTGCCACATCGCTCAGTTCAACGGCGGCCCTCACGGCCTGGGCTGCCTGCTGCCATTGCACTTCATCACGCGCGTGAATCATGGCCAACGGACGCTGCGCGTCTGCGCGCTCGCCCAGAGTAATCATTTGCGTTAGCCCCACGCTGTAATCAATGGCATCTGTTGCCTGACGGCGTCCGCCGCCAAGGCCCACCACCGCCATACCGAGCGCACGCGTATCCATGACACTTACAATGCCCTGCCCGTCAGCAAAGACCGGCTTACACAGCCCCGCGGCGGGTAAATAGCGATCGTAGTGCTCAACAAAATCTGTTGGCCCGTTCTGCGCGGCCACCATGCGGCCAAATACCTCGGCGGCACGGCCGTTATCCAGCACCGCCTGCAACTGCGCACGTGCGTCAGCATCATTCGCCGCCAGTTTGCCGGACACCAGCATTTCCACGCACAGCGCCATTGTCACTTCCAGCAGGCGCGGGTTACGCTCATCGCCCGTCAGGAAACGCACCGCTTCACGCACTTCCAGCGCGTTACCGGCACTCGAAGCCAGCACCTGGTTCATGTCAGTCAGCAATGCCGTGGTACGCACGCCCGCGCCGTTCGCCACACTCGCAATCGCCTGGGCAAGTTCTACCGAGCGTTCAAAGGTCGGCATAAACGCCCCGCTACCCACCTTCACGTCCATGACTAACGCATCCAACCCCTCTGCCAGCTTTTTGGCAAGGATCGAGGCGGTAATCAGCGGGATGGAATCCACCGTCGCGGTAATATCGCGCGTGGCGTAGAAGCGCTTGTCTGCCGGAGCCAGCGAACTGGTCTGGCCGATAATCGCCACACCCACGTTCTTTATGATGTCGCGAAACCGTGCGTCATCCACAAATATGTCAAACCCCGGGATCGCTTCGAGCTTATCAAGCGTGCCGCCGGTATGACCCAGTCCGCGCCCGGAGATCATCGGCACAAAACCGCCACAGGCGGCCACCATCGGCCCCAACATCAGCGACGTCACATCGCCCACGCCGCCGGTAGAGTGTTTATCCACAATGGGACCGTTCAGTCCAAGGCCGCTCCAGTCCAGTACCGCACCGGAATCGCGCATTGCCAGCGTCAGCGAAACACGCTCGGCAACGGACATATCGTGAAAGAAAATCGTCATCGCCAGAGCTGCAATTTGCCCTTCAGAGACGGTGTTGTCGCGAATGCCGTTAATAAAAAAGCGAATCTCTTCATCGCTAAGCGGCTGTCCGTCGCGCTTTTTACGAATGATTTCTTGAGCCAGAAACACGTGACCTCCAGGAAACGTCAGAAATTAATAACCGCTGCTGCTTTTGCCATCGCCGTGGCCCAGTGCCTTGAGCAGGCTTGCCAGCAGGCTGGATGCGCCAAAGCGGTAGTGACGCGCATCGGCCCAGTCACCACCAAAAATCTCATCCGCCGTTGCCAGATACGTCGCGGCATCTTCGGCGCTACGCACGCCACCGGCAGGTTTAAAGCCAACGGTTTTTTCAACGCCCATGTCACGAATCACTTCCAGCATGATGCGCGCGCTTTCTGGCGTCGCATTCACCGGTACTTTACCCGTGGAGGTTTTGATAAAATCTGCCCCGGCGTTGATAGCAATTTCTGAGGCTTTGCGAATCAGTCGCTCTTCTTTAAGTTCACCGGTTTCGATGATGACTTTCAGCAGCACATTCGCCCCGGCGCACACTGCTTTACAAGCTTTAACCAGTTCAAAACCCACCTGCTCATTGCCCGCGATAAGCGCACGGTAAGGGAATACCACATCCACTTCATCGGCACCGTAAGCGACCGCTGCGCGCGTCTCGGCAACCGCGATATCAATATCATCATTGCCGTGCGGGAAGTTAGTCACGGTGGCAATACGGATATCCGGCGTACCCTGAGCATTGAGCGTTTTACGCGCAACCGGGATAAAGCGCGGATAAATGCACACGGCTGCGGTGTTACCTACCGGCGTTTTTGCCTGCTGACACAGGGCAATCACTTTCTCGTCGGTGTCGTCGTCGTTCAGCGTGGTCAAATCCATCAGTTTCAGTGCGCGCAGGCTGCTGGCAGTTAAATCGGTCATGGTGTTCTCCAGAAAATCAGGTTGAGCGGAGGCATCGACATCCGCCCCTGCTGTCAATGTTAAAATAATAACATTTCACACAGAGGCGGTTTCGTGTTGCTGTTCACAAAAGTGTAAGACTACGTGGTGCAATGCCGACAGTATAGGGAATTAAACGGGCAAAACAACGCCTGTATAGCGGGAATAAAAACGGCGGTCAGGCTAACAGCCTGACCGCCGTGGTAAAATGTTATTTTTCTAACAAATCTACTGTTACAACGCCAGGAAGACCCCGGCAATGGTCGCGCTCATCAGGTTAGACAGCGTACCGGCAGCAACCGCCTTCAAACCCAGCTGCGCCACGTCGTGACGACGGCTCGGTGCCATGCTGCCCAGCCCGCCAATCAGAATGGCGATGGAAGACAGGTTTGCAAAACCACACAGCGCAAAGGAGATAATCGCTTTGGTGTGCGTGGAAAGCACCTGCAGGCCATTAGCTGTCACGGTAGCATCATCTGCCAGATAAGGCGCAAAGTTCAGATAGGCGACAAATTCGTTGATGATGACCTTCTGGCCGATAAAGGAGCCTGCCACCATCGCCTCACTCCACGGTACACCAATAACCCAGGCCAGCGGAGAGAACACCCAGCCCAGAATAAGTTGCAGGGAAAGCTGAGGGTAATCAAACCAGCCGCCAATACCGGAGAGAATGCCGTTAAGCAGCGCAATCAGCGCCACAAACGCCAGCAGCATCGCACCCACATTCAGCGCCAGCTGCATACCAGAAGCCGCACCGGAGGCGGCTGCGTCCAGTACGTTAGACGGTTTATCCGGATCGTTTGCCATCACTTCGGTCTGCGCAGCATCATGCGGTTTCTCTGTTTCAGGCAGGATGATTTTTGCAAACAACAGACCACCCGGTGCGGCCATAAACGACGCTGCAATCAAGTAATCCAGCGGTACGCCCATCTGCGCGTAACCCGCCAGTACGGAACCGGCAACGGATGCGAGACCGCCACACATCACAGCGAACAGCTCAGAGCGCGTCATCGTGGCGATATATGGACGCACCACCAGCGGCGCTTCTGTCTGGCCCACAAAGATATTCGCGGTCGCGGAGAGTGACTCGGTGCGTGACGTGCCCAGCACTTTACGCAGCGCACCGCCGAGAATGCGGATGACCAGCTGCATGATACCGATGTAATACAGCACGGCAATCAGCGAGGAGAAGAACACAATGACCGGCAGCACGCGCAGGGCGAAAATAAAGCCACCGCCGCCGAATACTTCAAACATCTTGTCAGACACCAGGCCACCAAACAGGAAGCTGATGCCCTCGTTACCATAGGCGATAACGCTTGCCACACCGTCGGTCATAGCCAGCAATACTTTACGCCCCACGGGGACATACAGCACCAGCGCGCCGATACCTACCTGAATGCACCATGCGCCGATAACAGTGCGCAAATTAATGGCTTTGCGGTTACTGGAGAGAAGAACGGCAAGCAGCACCAGTACAGCCATGCCGACAAGCCCCATTAGGATTTGCATACGAAGTCCCTGCGTGTAGTCGTCAAAAAAGAAATAAAGAAGCCCCGAGAGGCGCAGGGATTATAACGGCAGGAAGGGCCATGATGGCTACCTTGATCACGGAACAGAGATGATTGTTACAGGTTATTGTTCCTTAGAGTGACGAAGATCACATTTTTTCACCCTGACAGTACAAAAAGTCGGCGGGTATTGTCGATTATCGTATGAGCAATCGTTTCCGGTGCTTCCTCACGCAGTTCACACAGCGTATTAAAAACTTGCGCCACGCGCTCAGGTCGATTGGGTTGTCCCTGGAAACCGTTAAGCGGCATATCGGGCGCATCCGTTTCCAGCAACAGCGACGACAGCGGCAGGCGCGCCATCACGTCGCGGGTTTTACTGGCACGCTCATAGGTAATTGTGCCCCCAACGCCGATGTAATACCCAAGCTCAACAAAGCGCTGCGCCTGTTGCAGACTGCCGGCAAAACCGTGAACCACGCCAGTGCACGGCAGTGCCGCACGCTTTAAGTGCAGCGCCAGCTTATCGTGGGTGCGGCGCGAATGCAGAATAACCGGTAGGTCATAGCGCTTCGCCAGTCTTAGCTGGTCGTCCAGCAGCGCCTGCTGGCGTGCAAACTGTGGGTTTTCGCGGTACAAGTCCAGCCCAATTTCTCCTATGGCAACCAGTTTAGTCGGGCGCTGCGCCAGGTGCTGTTCAAGTGAGTCCAGCGCGGCCTCATCGTGCTGTTCAATCACAATGGGATGCAGACCTAACGCGGCATAGACGGGCTTGAAACGTGCTGCCAGCGCCAGCACAAGGTCAAAACGGCTGGCTGAAACTGCTGGCACCAGAATCTGTTCAACGCCTGCTTGCGCGGCTAACTCAAGGCTTGCGGCTTCATTGTCAGTAAAAGGCGGGAAATCAAAGTGACAATGGGTATCAATAAAACGCAGGCTCACGCACTGTCCTCATTTTTAAACTCGCCGTCATTAGCTTCATGCAGTGCGGGGCTATCGTTAGCAACCGGCATGGTAGCCGCTACTGCTGCAGGCACATGGGATGCCTGCACAGCCCCTGCATGCACCTGCACACTCGCCGGTTCGCTCACAGAGGGAAGAATAATTGGCGTTGCCCCCGGCGCGCGGGGCGCCACAATACGCGACGCTGCAGGCACCATCACCGGTTTCGTGAAGCGATGCAGCGGAGGCTTGCCTGCCAACAGCTTGCCGATGGTCGCAAGGAAATAGCGCCCGCAGCGCCGTCCGGTACGGTAATCTGCGCGCAATGCCGCCTCGCGACTGCCAAGCGCAGAGCTTTTCAGCGGCGCAGGCGGGAAAATCTCGATAATCCGCAGATCGCCGGGCGGATGTTCAATAAAGTGCTGAATCGCGGTGTAGCTTTCTTCGTGGTGATGCACCAGGTTCACCAGCGGCTTAAGGCTGCTTTCGCTCAGCCAGCGCTCCATATGCCGGAACCACTGCGGCGTATAAAACATTTGCGACGGCACGGTGCGGATAACCACCAGCGTCTGTGCGCCGCGCCTTGCCGCCTCGCGTACCGGCACCGCATCGCTGATACCGCCATCCTGGTAACTGATGCCATCAAGCATCGCACCGCTGCGATAAAAGCCGGGAATGGCGCTGGAGGCGCGGATAATATCAAGCCAGGTATCGCGCAGTGGTGAGAAGTAATTCGCGGAGTAGTCATCACTGCGACAGGCGCACATGTAAAATGCTTTACCCGCATCAAAGCGACGCTCGGCGGTATCCATCGACAGCGGCATGGTTTTTGCCGTTGCGTCCAGCAGCCAGTCGAGGTCAATCAGATGGCCGCCGCGTACAAAGCGCACCGGGTTGAAGAACTCACGACGTGTGGTGTAATTGGCAATAACGCGCCGGGCGTAACCAGGCTGGTGGCAAACGAAGGCCGAAAGATTCTGGGCACCGGCAGAGGTACCAAAGTAATCATCAAACGGATCGAACTCATTAATCATGAATTCGTCCAGCACTCCGGCGGTAAAAATGCCACGCTGCCCACCCCCTTCGCACACCAGCGCCATTTTGCCTGGTTCAAAGGGTGCTAGCGCCAGCGGCGCAATATTGCCGAGCGTAACGGGAATTCGCTGTCCCACCCTGCCTTCCTGTGATGATGTCGTCTGCCCTAAAGCAGACGATGCGTATAATGATAAATATTCAAAAACCGCAAAGGCCAGCACGCAAGGCTGGCCTTTTAACTCCAACTTGACGACTGGCGTCAGGGACGTCTGCGGCCCATAAACAAGCTAACCAGAAACAAGATAACACCAACCACGAACACAATTTTAGCAGCGCTTGCCGCAGTACCCGCAAGGCCACCAAAACCTAGTGCTGCAGCAATTATCGCGATAACCAGAAAAATAATGCCCCATCGAAACATAAGACTCTCCTTTATATATGTTTAAAAGCGAACCTACTGTTGCTCATTGGCGTCAAAAGCCATGCCACGACAT
>JALAGK010000395.1 GCA_022712475.1 Enterobacteriaceae bacterium | reverse complement strand
TTGCGCTGCTGGACCCGAATGAAACCGAAATCCGCGGTGTGGCGAATTTTTCTAACGTGGTTCGAGGTTCTTTTCACGCCTGTTATCTTGGCTATTCGCTGGGGGAAAAGTGGCAGGGCCAGGGGCTGATGTTTGAAGCACTGACCAGTGCTATCCGTTATATGCAGCGTACCCAGCATATGCACCGCATTATGGCAAACTACATGCCGCACAATCGCCGCAGTGGTGATTTGCTCGCACGGCTCGGATTTGAAAAAGAAGGCTACGCAAAGGAGTATTTGATGATTGATGGAGTCTGGCGCGATCACGTACTGACGGCACTGACAGCCTCAGGCTGGCGTGCCGGTCGTTAAGGAGATGAGATGAAATATCAGCTAAATCCGACACAAGCGAGGGTGATTGGTAGCCTGCTGGAAAAGCAGGTCACGACGCCGGAGCAATATCCTATGTCTCTTAATAGCGTGGTTGCGGCCTGCAATCAAAAAACCAACCGCGAACCCGTGATGAATCTTAGCGAACAGCAGGTTCAGGAAACGCTTGATGAGCTGGTGAAAAGCCATTACCTGCGCACAGTGAGTGGTTTTGGCAACCGTGTGACGAAATATGAACAACGGTTTTGTAATTCTGAATTTGGCGACCTGAAACTGTCTGCAGCGCAAGTGGCTATTGTGACAACGTTGCTGCTGCGAGGACCCCAGACACCCGGCGAGCTGCGCGTGCGTGCCGCCCGTATGCATGAGTTTAGTGATATGGCTGAAGTTGAGGCTGTGCTGGAGAACCTGCTTGAGCGTGAGGATGGGCCTTATGTCGCCCGCTTGCCGCGTGAGCCAGGCAAGCGTGAGAGCCGCTATATGCATCTGTTCAGCGGAGCGCTGGAAACGCTGGTTTCTGTGGTGGAATCGGCAAGCGTGCCGGCTGAGGATTTGGCGATAAGAGTGGAGCGCCTGGAGCAAGAGGTGGAAGAGCTTAAGCAGCGTCTGAACTCATTGCTTGAGCACCTGGGAGAATAGCTGGTGGCAAAACTACGTATTGGCATGGTGGGGTTGGGGGGAATCGCGCAGAAGGCGTGGTTGCCGGTACTGAGTGTTGCGCGCGACTGGGAACTGGTGGGGGCATTCTCACCCACGCGTGAAAAGGCTGAACCCGTGTGCGCAATGTACCGTATACCGTATGTCTCCTCGCTCAATGAGCTGGCGGCTCGCTGTGATGCGATTTTTGTCCACAGTGCGACAGAAAGTCACTATGCGGTGGTGAGCGAGTTGTTACGTGCTGGCGTTCACGTTTGTGTGGATAAACCGCTGGCGGCAAAGTTGGGCGATGCCGAGAAGCTGGTGGCGCTGGCGACACGCCAGAACCTGACGCTTATGGTGGCCTTTAACCGTCGCTTCGCACCACTTTATCGCAACCTCAAAATACAGATGGACAGTGCGGCGTCACTGCGTATGGATAAACATCGTACCGACAGCATAGGCCCTGGCGATCTGCGCTTTACGCTGCTGGACGATTATCTGCACGTGGTGGATACCGCACTGTGGCTGGCTGGTGGCGACGCACGGCTGGAAAGTGGACGACTACAAACGAACGATAACGGACAAATGCTCTACGCGGAACACCATTTTGTACGCAGCGGGGTGCAAGTCACCACCAGCATGCACCGGCGTGCAGGTAGCCAGCGCGAGTGGTTACAGGCGATAACTAACGGTGCGCTGATTGATATTACAGATATGCGTGAATGGCGCGAGGAGCGTGGCGCGGGAATTGTCATACCACCCATTGCAGGCTGGCAAAGCACGCTGGAGCAGCGTGGGTTCGTCGGCTGTGCTCATCACTTTATCGACTGCGTGATGAATCAGACGGTTCCTGAAACCGCAGGTGAAGAGGCGCTGCGCGCCCAGCGTGTGGTAGAAGCGCTATGGCGTGAGGCGATGAGCGAGTGACCATCCAGAATAACTCTCTGTAGTATTTCCCCTGCGCTTAGGTAGACTAAGCGCTTCGCATGACACAGGACGCCAGCAAGACTGGCGTTATACCCCCAACAGTGCGCCGTACAGCTTCGGGGTATACAGGATATAACCACAGATGAATCTTTTGAAATCGCTGGCTGCGGTCAGCTCAATGACGATGTTTTCGCGCGTTCTGGGGTTTGCGCGCGATGCTATTGTGGCCCGTGTGTTTGGTGCCGGTATTGCAACCGATGCCTTCTTCACCGCTTTTAAGTTGCCGAACCTGCTAAGACGTATTTTTGCTGAGGGAGCATTTTCCCAGGCTTTTGTACCGATCCTGGCTGAATATAAGAGCAAGGAAGGCGAAGAAGCAACACAGGTTTTTGTCGCTTATGTTTCCGGGTTGCTGACGCTGGTGTTGGCAGTGATTACCATACTGGGGATGCTGGCCGCGCCCTGGGTTATTATGGTGACTGCGCCGGGTTTTGCCGATACGCCTGAGAAGTTTCAGTTAACCTCACAACTGCTGCGTATTACGTTTCCCTATATTTTTCTGATCTCTCTTGCCTCGCTGGCGGGTGCGATACTGAATACCTGGAACCGGTTTTCGGTACCGGCATTTGCCCCGACGCTCCTTAACATCAGCATGATTCTGTTTGCGCTTTTTGCCGCTCCGTATTTTAACCCTCCGGTGCATGCACTGGCATGGGCGGTGACGGTCGGCGGTGAGTTACAGCTTATTTATCATCTTCCGCTCCTGAAAAAAATAGGCATGCTGTTTTAACCGCTTATTAG
>JALAGK010000394.1 GCA_022712475.1 Enterobacteriaceae bacterium | reverse complement strand
GTGCAGGCTCATTTATTTTCGCCCTTGCCAGAATGGCTTTAATTCGATTTTGTCGGTTTATCTTACGGTGCTAACCTGGTGTTTTCCTTTTTATATTACTGCGCTGCGGTTATTGCGCGGTGGACGAAATTAATCATCACAAGGAGAATAACCGTGAGGACATCTCTGGCGAGAATGAAATGGGCCTGTTTCGGGGCGCTAATTCTTTTACTTTGTGCCTGCGATCACCCGGCAGAAACGCGGCCAACGCCACACAACCCGGCGGATCAAGCATCCCCGCTGGTGAGACAGACGCAGTTTGGCAGTGTGCAGGGCAAAGCCGAAGGTAATGTGCTGGTCTGGCTTGGGATCCCTTACGGCGGCGATACCGCAGGCGCAGCGCGCTGGAAAGCGCCGGTCGATCCCGCGCCCTGGAGTGAGATACTGGATGCCACCACCGCCGGTACTGTCGCGTTGCAAAGTGGTTCAGACGGTGTGAGTGGCTCTGAAAACGCGCTTAATCTGGATATCTATCGCCCGAATAATGATGCTAAAAACTTGCCTGTTATGGTGTATGTTCACGGCGGTAACAATCAGAGCGGTTTATCACAAGAAATTTCTGGTGTGTCTTTTGTGGCGCGGCACAACGCGATTGTTGTCTCGGTAAATTATCGCCTCGGGCCATTAGGATTTAATCCGCTGCCCGCGTTAAAAACAGGCAATGACGCGGCAGAAGATTCCGGTAATTATGCGCTGCTTGATATAAATAAAGCGCTGGAGTGGGTGAAGGCCAATATCAGTGATTTTGGCGGTGACACCGGGAATATAACCGTGGCTGGTTTTTCGGCAGGCGGGCGCGACGTTATGGCCATGCTGATTTCACCGCTGTTTGAAGGCAAGTTTGAGAAAGCGATTTCCTTTAGCGGTGGTATGACTATTGCCGATGAGGCTAAAAGCCAGCAGGTATTTGCTCAGGCGCTGGCACCGCTGGTGGTGGAAGATGGTGAAAGCGAACCTTGAGGAGGCCAGCGCGTGGCTGTTAACGCCGGGCAGCGATGTGCGCGATTATCTCTATAGCCTTGCAGGCGAGCGCCTGGTGCCGCTGATGGGTAACGCCAGCATCCGAATGAGCGTGTTCCCGCACTTGTACAACGACGGCTACGTTATCCCGAAAGAGGGCTTTGATGCCACACACTACAACTCTGTGCCGCTGTTGATGCTTTCCGGTGAGCAGGAGTTTTCGCTGTTCAGCCGCTTTGACCGCTATTTTTCCAGCGCCATTGCCGATGGCTCAATCAAAACCGATGAGAGCATTTCAAAGCAGTATGACTTTGTGAACAAATACGGCGGCCAGCTTTACAGCCTTTTTAATCTTCAGGACTCCGCCCAAAAGATGGTGGCAAACTATCACGCACCGATTTACGGTATGGAAATCCTGTTTGGGGAAAATGCCGAGGTAGTTGGGGAGAAAATGGCGGTGTTTGGCTCTTTTCACGGCGTGTTTGTGCCGCTGCTGGACACAGATAGCCAGAACTACACCGGCCTGGTAGGGGATGCTTATGCCTCTGAAGGAGCCAAAAAGCTGAGTGCGTTGTTCCAGGATTATATTTATGCGTTTATCGCCAACGGTGACCCAAACGGTGGGGGGCTGACGGCCTGGGCGGCGTGGCAGCCGCAGGCAGAAGAGAATATTTTATTCCTTGATGCCGACAGAACGACGGCCCGTGCGTTTATGGGCAAAAAAGCGTTCAGCTATGAAAGCGTGCTGCAGAGTATTGATGCTGATGATTCCGTCACCTCAGAGCAAAAGCAGGCGCTGTTGGCACAGGTAATGAGCGGGCGCTGGTTCAGTCAAGGGCTGGATGTGAAGTATGGCAACCTGTGTGAGTTTGACTGACTGGTACAGTGTGATTTGCGCCAGGGAGCAGAAGGCTCCGCGCGTCAGACAAAAAAGCGGGAACCAGGGGTTCCCGTTTGTTATTTGCGCAATGTATCTATTGCTTACTTTTGCTTCTTATCTTCCGTTTGCGTATCAAAATCCGACGCGTCATGGCGCTCGTGCAGCTGTTCATTTAGCGGGCCCTGCACACGGTTTACCATGCGACCGCGTTTTACCGCCGGGCGCTCGCCAATTTCTTTTGCCCAGCGCAGCACGTTGGTGTAGTTCCCGGCATCCAGGAACTCGGCTGCGTTGTAGACGCCACCAGTTACCAGGTTGCCATACCACGGCCACGTGGCGATGTCGGCAATGGTGTAATGCTCGCCCGCCATATAACGGTGGTGCGCAAGCTGGCGGTCCAGTACGTCGAGCAGGCGCTTGGCTTCCATCGTGAAGCGGTCAATCGCGTATTCAATTTTGAACGGCGCGTAGTTATAGAAGTGGCCGAAGCCGCCGCCAATATACGGGGCGGAACCCTGTAGCCAGAACAGCCAGTTAAGGGTTTCTGTGCGCCCGGCAAGGTTGGTTGGCAGGAAATGGCCAAACTTCTCTGCCAGATACAGCAAAATAGCGCCCGACTCAAACACGCGTACCGGCGGATTGACTGAGTGGTCCATCAGCGCCGGGATTTTTGAGTTTGGATTCACTTCGACAAATCCGCTGGAGAACTGGTCGCCCTCGCCAATGCGAATCAGGTGTGCGTCGTACTCGGCACCGCTTACGCCTGCGGCCAGCAGCTCTTCCAGCATAATAGTCACTTTCTGGCCGTTAGGCGTGGCAAGCGAGTAGAGCTGAAGCGGGTGTTTGCCCACCGGCAGTGTTTTGTCGTGGGTAGGGCCGGCGATAGGGCGGTTGATGCTCGACCAGGTGCCGCCATCCTGTTGATTCCATTTCCAGACTTTGGGCGGCTGATACTGTTGTTCAGACATAGTGTTGTTCGCCTTCTGTTTGCTGTATGTGCAGGAAGTGTAGCAGGGGAGAAGGGGGCGCAGTTGGCCCCCGGAGCTATTACCAGGCTTTAATGGCATCGCCTTTATAGACTTCCTTCGCTTTGTCTTCGACTTCTTTTGACTGGAAGGCCTGCACCAGTTTTTTCAGCTTTGGATCGTCTTTATTGTCTTCACGCGCGACAAGTAAGTTCACATATGGTGAGGCGGCGCTTTCCATAAACAGTCCATCGCGCGAGGCCGACAAATTGACCTGCGAGGCGAAGTTATTGTTGATGACAGACAGATACACGTTCGGGTCGTCCAGCGTGCGGGTAAGCTGCGGTGTATCGACTTCCACAATTTTCAGCTGTTTCGGGTTGTCGATAATATCCAGCGTGGTGGGCAGGAAACCCACACCGTCTTTGAGTTTGAGCAAGCCCTGGCTTTGCAGCAGCAGCAGGCTGCGTCCAAGGGTGGTGGACTCGTTGGAAATGGTGACCGTGGCGTCATCCGGCACTTCGGCGAGACTTTTTACCTTTTTTGAGTAAGCGGCAATAGGGAACACAAACGTATTAGTCAGCGTTACAAACTTATAGCCGCGCTCTTTTGACTGTGCTTCAAGGTAAGGCACGCTCTGGAAT
>JALAGK010000393.1 GCA_022712475.1 Enterobacteriaceae bacterium | reverse complement strand
GCTTGATGACATTAATGTCATGGAACCGACATGGTGCTGTCCTGGTCGTTAAGCCATGCTTAAGTGGAAAACGACTACAGGAGAATATTATGCATACACGTCATCGCCTTGCCGGTTTACTGTTGTCCTCGCTGATGCTGTGCAGCGGTATGGCTGTCGCCCAGACGTCAGGAAAAGCCCTCGCGCCTTTACGCGGTACGGTGGAGAAGGTCTCTGAAACACAACTGCACGTTACTGACCGCAAGGGTGAGAAGGTTAACGTCAAACTCAATGACAAAACGCAGGTGTTTAGTGTGTCTAAGGGCAATGCATCAGATATCAAGCCAGATAGTTTTATTGGTACTGCAGCAGTACCTCAGGCTGATGGCAGCTTAAAAGCGCTTGAAGTCCATGTGTTTGCAGCCAGCCTGCGTGGCACAGGAGAAGGCCACTCACCCTGGGAATCGGCTGACGGTAAGATCAATACCATGACCAATGGCACCATCGGTAAGTTGGTCAACGCGAATGGCCGTACTCTGACGGTCAATTACAACAATCAGCAGAAAACCGTCATCGTACCGGAAGATACGCCGATAGTGACTATCAACCCAGGCGATCGCAGTCTGTTGAAACCGGGTACGCATATCGTGCTGTTTTCTGCCACTGATGAGAATGGCGAACGTGTCGCGACCCGTATTTCCGCCGGTGAAAACGGTACGGTACCGCCGATGTGAAGCAGGGGGCGAGGATGAAAGCATGCGCATCACGACCGGTACATCGCTTGCCGGTAAGAATCACCCATTGGGTGAATCTGGCCACCATGACGGGTCTGTTTATGAGTGGCTGGGAAATTTACAACGCCTCGCCACTTTTCGACTTTCGCTTCCCGGCCTCTGTCACCCTGGGCGGTTGGCTGGGAGGCGCCATTGGCTGGCATCTGGCGTTGATGTGGCTGTTGGCCCTCAATGCCCTGTGTTATCTGCTCTGGAGCCTGGCTAGTGGGCATCTACGACACGATCTGCTACCGCTAAGTCTGTCTGCGTTGTGGCGTGATATTCGACTGACGTTCACGCTGCGCTTGCGCCACCGTCACGGTCATTACAACGCCATACAAAAGCTGATGTACCTGGGCGTGTTGGGGCTTGGGCTGTTGCTGGTGTGTTCGGGGCTGGCTATCTGGAAACCGGTGCAACTTTACTGGCTGGTCGCTGTGTTTGGAGGTTTTGATACCGCCCGTTACGTTCACTTTTTTGCCATGTCCGGGATTGGGCTTTTTGTGATTATCCATGTACTGATGGTGATAATTGTTCCGTCTACACTCTGGGCCATGTTGTCAGGAGGCAAACGTGAAGGATAACAACGCAGTGCGCCGCTCACCTGTACTGGAGCCGGCACAGAAAAAGCAGTTGGTCAATCTTCAGCGTCGTCTGTTGCTTCGCTCTGGTTTGACTCTGGGCGGGGTGGCGATGCTCTCAGGGTGTAATATGCAGGATGGCGATAGCGTGGATAAGGTCCTGTGGGCAATGTCGCGCTGGAATGATCGGGTTCAGTCCTGGTTATTCAGCGGTCAGCGTCTGGCGCAGACCTATAGGCCAGATCAGATAACCGATCCTTTTCCCTTTAACGCGTTTTATCCGCAATATAATGCACCCGAGGTCGAGCTTGCCGATTACCAGCTGGAAGTCTCTGGCAAAGTTGAGAAGAAAGCGCCCTGGACACTGGCGCAATTACAGCGCCTTCCGCAACAAAGCCAGATTACGCGTTTAATCTGCATTGAGGGCTGGAGCGCTATAGGACAGTGGTCAGGAATACCCTTGAAACTGTTCCTGCAGCATATTGGCGCCGATCTTAATGCTCGCTACGTGGGTTTTAAATGCGCTGACCGTTATTACTCCAGTGTTGATATGGCCACTGCGCTGCATCCGCAAACTATCCTTGCGCTGGACTTTGCAGGCAAAGCCTTACCCGCAGAATACGGTTATCCTTTACGGCTGCGTGTGCCGACCAAGCTCGGGTTTAAAAATGCCAAGCATATCGCTGCAATTTTTGTCAGTGATACCAACCCCGGCGGGTACTGGGAAGATCAGGGCTATAACTGGTTTAGCGGTATTTAATTTTCCTGGGTGCGCGCTGCTCAGTCTGTTTAAAGCAAAAGTGAGGATTTGCTCGCCTTTGCTTTATCTCGCCATAGAACAGTGACAAAACACAGGCTGTAATGCCTGTTAAAACGCGGTTCATCGAAATAATTTACGTTACCAAAACATTGCCTCCCGGTCGTCTGCGGGGGGCTTTCTTTGCTGTAAGCTAAACCAGTACACGCTTCTCGCCACAGCCTGTGCGTTTTGTTGTACCCTTGCCGCGCACTGAATTTGAGGAAACGAACATGAGTCTGAGAGTAATTCGCTATGGTTTGTTAGCGGCGGCAGCACTGTTGATAGTAGGCTGTGACAATACTACACCGTCAGCCCCAAAGCAGGCGCTGGTGCTGGAAGGCAAAACGATGGGTACCTACTGGCGCGCCAGCATGGCGGGTGTTGATAAAGCGCGCGGGCCTGAGTTGCGTGAAAAAATCCAGGCGCAGCTTGATGCCGACGACAGAGAGCTCTCAACCTGGAAGTCGGACTCTGCATTGTCACGCTTTAACCAGTCGCGCGGCACCACGCCGTGGCCGGTGAGCGAGGCGATGAGTGATATTGTGACGCTGTCACTGCGTATTGGTGATAAAACCCATGGCGCAATGGACATTACCGTTGGACCCCTGGTCAACCTGTGGGGCTTTGGCCCGGAAAAACAGCCAGTCGCTACGCCGACGCAGGCGCAAATTGATGCTGCACGTAAGCTGACCGGTTTACAGCATCTGCGTACTATTAATAGCGCAGGCCAGCAGTGGCTGCAGAAAGACTTACCCGAACTGTATGTTGATCTCTCGACCGTTGGCGAAGGCTATGCGGCGGATCATCTGGCGCGCCTGATGGAACAGGAAGGAATTAGCCGTTACCTGGTCTCGGTTGGCGGGGCAGTCACAACTCGTGGCCTGAATGCCGAGGGTAAAGCCTGGCGTGTCGCCATTCAGAAACCCACGGACAGGGAAAACGCCGCGCAGGCGATTGTTGATCTTAACGGTCATGGCATCAGCACCTCCGGTAGCTACCGCAATTACTATGAACTTGACGGTAAGCGCATCTCACACGTGATTGACCCTAACACCGGGCAGCCGATTCAGCATAAGCTGGTATCCGCAACCGTGATCGCGCCAACGGCGCTGGAGGCCGACGGCTGGGATACCGGGTTGATGGTGCTGGGTACGCAGAAAGCAAAAGAAGTGGCGCTAAAAGAGGGGCTGGCGGTTTACCTCATTACGAAAGAAGGCGACGGGTTTTCTACCTGGATGTCACCGCAGTTTAAAACTTTTTTGTTGAGCGAATAAAATTAAAAAGCAAGAACGCGGATTTCTACTGTCGCGTTCACAGGCACACTGGCGGCGAGTCTGAAGAGGAGGGTTGTTATGCAACATACTGATATCGACGACGACCGCCGCTGGCGGGCCATAATGCAACGTGACGACAAGGCCGACGACGAGTTTGTTTTCGCTGTTGTCACAACCGGGGTGTACTGTCGTCCTTCGTGCCGCGCACGTCGCCCGCTGCGCCAGAATGTTCGCTTTTTTGCTACGCCCGAGGCCGCAGAGCAGGCGGGGTTTCGCCCCTGTAAGCGCTGCCAGCCTGATAAAGCCAGCCCACATGCTGCACAGCAGGCACGTATTGCCGAGGCCTGTCGGCTGCTGGAGAGCAGCGATGAACCCTTAACGCTTGAGGTACTGGCAAAAAAAATGGCGATGAGTCCGTACCATTTTCACCGTCTGTTTAAGGCTGCGACCGGCCTGACTCCCAAAGCCTGGCAGCAAGCAAGCCGTGCGGACAAAATGCGTGATGCGTTGAACGGCGGGAAAGACGTCACCCGCGCGCTATTTGATGCCGGCTATGCTTCAGGCAGTGGGTTTTATCAGCAGGCCGATGCGGCGCTGGGCATGACGGCACGTCAATACAGGCAGGGCGGTAACAATACGCGCATCCGATTTGCTCTTGGGCACTGTCAACTGGGTGAATTTTTGGTAGCGGAAAGCGAGCGCGGCGTATGCGCCATTTTGCTCGGCGATGACCCGCAGGCGCTGCTGCACGAGCTGGAAACGAGTTTCCCGCAGGCGCAGCTGGAACCGGGCGACAATGCATTTGACCAGCGTGTAGCACAAGTGGTTGGTTGGCTGGAGCGTCCTGAAGGAGAGTTTGCGCTGCCGCTTGACCTGCGCGGTACGGCATTTCAGCGTGAAGTTTGGCAGGCTCTGCGTGCCATTGCGCCAGGCAGTACCGTAAGCTACCAGGAGCTGGCTCAGCGTATTGGCAGACCACGCGCCACGCGTGCCGTGGCAGGAGCCTGTGCGGCCAATCGCCTGGCCGTCGTCGTGCCGTGTCATCGAGTGATTCGCCAGGATGGTGGTCTTTCTGGCTACCGTTGGGGGGTGGAGCGCAAACGTGCGCTGCTGGAACGTGAAGCGCAGGAGGAATAACCATGCTTGACCTGTTTGCCGACGAGGCGCCGTGGCAGGAGCCGCTGGCGCCGGGTGCGGTGATTCTGCGTCGGTTTGCCTCTCAGGAGGCGCTACAAACCCTGGCGCTGATTGATGCCGTGTCGCACGAGGCACCGTTTCGCCAGATGGCAACACCGGGTGGTCATCGCATGTCGGTTGCCATGACCAGCTGTGGCGCACGCGGCTGGGTAACGGACGCACAGGGTTATCGTTACGCGTCACGCGATCCGCAAAGCCAGCGTCCGTGGCCTGAGATGCCTGGCGTACTGCTGCAAATGGCCCAAAGGGCGGCAGGCGAGGCGGGTTATTCAGGTTTTACACCGGACGCGTGTCTGATTAACCGCTACGAGCCGGGGGCAAAAATGTCGCTGCATCAGGATAAAGATGAGCAGAATCTGGGCGCGCCCATTGTCTCCGTCTCGCTGGGGTTACCGGCGCTGTTTTTGTTTGGCGGTCCCACCCGTACCTCTCCTACTAAGCGCTGCCTGCTGGAGCACGGTGATGTGGTGGTATGGGGCGGGCCGTCTCGCCTGTTTTATCACGGCATTTTGCCGCTCAAACCGGGCAACCACCCACTGACCGGCGAGTTTCGTTATAACCTTACTTTTCGCGATGCAGGCTAAAGCAGAATAAAAATAAGAATTATTATTGCCGTGATGCGACAGCCGTTTAAACTGCTCGCTCTCTTCTGCTGTCCGGGGACCGTTTGTGAAACTTTTGCTTGTTGTCTGGCGCCAGTATCGCTGGCCTTTCCTTATGGTAATGGCGCTAAGCCTCGCCAGCGCTGCGCTCGGTATTGGCCTGATTGCCTTTATCAACCAGCGACTGATTGAAACTGCAGACAAAACCCTGACAGTGTTGCCCGAGTTTCTCGCGCTGCTGTTGGTGTTGATGGCGGTAACGCTGGCGTCACAGTTAGCGCTGACGCTGCTTGGCCACCATTTTGTTTATCGCCTGCGCGGTGAGTTTATTAAACGTATTCTCGATAGCCACGTTGAACGACTGGAACAGCTTGGCAGCGCGTCGCTGCTGGCGGGGCTGACCAGCGACGTGCGGGCCATCACCATTGCCTTTGTGCGCCTGCCGGAGCTGGTACAGGGCATTATCCTGACGGCAGGCTGTGCGGCGTATCTGGGCTGGTTGTCAGCGCAAATGCTGCTGGTAACTTCGGTGTGGGTCGCTGTAACCATTTTTGGCGGCTGGCTGCTGGTGTCTCGCGTGTATCACCATATGGCAACGCTGCGCGAAACAGAAGATAAGCTTTATAACGACTATCAGACCGTACTGGAGGGGCGCAGAGAGCTGTCGCTTAATCGCGAGCGTGCGCAGGATATCTTCCAGAATATCTACATTCCGGATGCAAAAGCGTATCGCCATCACATTGTTCGCGCCGATACCTTCCACTTAAGTGCGGTGAACTGGTCCAACATTATGATGTTGGGCGCTATTGGTCTGGTGTTCTGGATGGCGAACAGCCTGGGTTGGGCCGATACTAACGTGGCCGCGACTTTTTCACTGACACTTTTGTTTTTGCGCACGCCACTGCTGTCTGCGGTTGGCGCACTGCCGACATTGCTGAGCGCCGAGGTGGCGTTTAACAAGTTAAATCGTTTTCATCTGGCCGATTACCGTGAAAGCTTTTCTCACCCTCAGGCCCCACGTGACTGGCAGGTGCTGGAGCTTCGCGATGTGGTATTTACCTACGGGGAAGGCGGTTTTACGGTGGGGCCTCTTAATCTCACCATCCGGCGCGGCGAGCTGGTGTTTCTGATTGGGGGGAACGGCAGTGGCAAGTCAACACTGGCGATGCTGCTGACCGGTCTGTATCACCCGGTGTCCGGTGCGTTGTACCTGGATGGTAAAGCGGTTTCAGCAAGCGATATGGATGCCTGGCGCAGTCTGTTCTCGGCGGTGTTTACGGATGTCTGGCTTTTTGACCGTCTGACTGGTCCTGGCAGTCAGCCTGCGAATCCAGAGTTGATCGCACAGTGGCTTGAACGGCTCAAAATGAATAACAAACTGCAGATTGAAGAGGGAAAAATCCTCAATCTCAAGCTGTCGAAAGGGCAGAAAAAACGTGTTGCGTTGCTGCTGGCGCTGGCTGAAGAGCGTGACGTGATTTTGCTTGATGAATGGGCGGCCGACCAGGACCCGCATTTTCGCCGTGAGTTTTACCAGGTGCTGTTGCCGCTTATGCAGCAGATGGGTAAAACGGTCTTTGCTATCAGCCATGATGATAGCTATTTCGTGCATGCCGATCGCCTGCTGGAAATGCGCCAGGGGCAGCTTAGTGAGCTGACGGGCGAGGAACGCGACCATGCTACTCGCGATGCTGTCGCACGCACCGGCGGTTGATAACCGACAGCCCCCTGATGGGGGGGGCGTCGGTATGTCACGCTTATCTGCGCTCAGGCAGCTTATCGCCAGACTCTGGCGCTTCAGACGGATCGTCTTTTTCTCTCTCCACCCGATAGTTATTAGTCATATCAGCCCTCGCTTGTCGTAAGGAACACCGTCTTTAAGCGTAGTCGGCTTGTGCAGCAAGGGCTATACGTAGCCGGATAAGCCTGCGCATCTGGCACTTTTCTTTACACATGAGAGCCGCCGCAATTGCAGGCGACAGTCCGTCATTTTTTCAGACTTAACTCACTTACGAGCAATATTCCCGCGAACAGTACGCTTTTTACGATTAAATCGGGTCAGTATGGCAACCGTTTATTATTATTTACAGCATCTGCCGTTATGCTGTTGTCCTTTTCCGCCTGCGGAAAGGGGAATAACCGGTTCCACTTATCCAGGGATGCATTACCGATGTCCGTCATAACTAAATATAACGTTAAGCACCGTGCCGAAGACCGAGCGCGGATCCTCTTCCTGCTGTCCGGCGACAAGGCCGTTACAGCGGCGATTCTGGGACGCCTGAATGCCGATGAGCTGCATGATATTGAGCATTTGCAGGGTGATATTGATGAAGTGACGCTGCTGGTCCAGCGCCTGCCGCCTCCGGATTTGGCCGATACCCTGGAAGCGTTACCTGCTACCGAGCGTCATGCGCTGTGGAGACTGGTCCCGGAGGACAAACGCGGTAAGGTACTGATTGAAGCCTCAGAGCATGTGTGGGAAGACCTTATTGAAGAGATGAGCGACCGCGATTTGATGCACACGCTCAGTATCCTGGACATCGATGAACAGATTTATCTCGCACAGCACCTGCCGCGAGACCTGATGGGGCGCCTGCTGGCGACCTTGCCTGCCGAGGAGCGCGCACGCGTGCGCCAGGTTATGCGCTATGACAAACATAGCGTCGGCGCCATTATGGAGTTTGAAGTTATTACCGTGCGTTCTGACGTCAGTCTGGCGACGGTACAGCGTTACCTGCGCCGCCTGGGCAAAATGCCTGAAAATACCGACAAACTGTTTGTAACTACACGTGATAAAACGCTGCTTGGTGAACTCGAGTTGACCACCATTCTGCTGCACCGTTCACAGGCGCTGGTGGCCGAGGTCATGGAGAATAACCCGGTCATCTTTACCCCAATGGACAGTGAAGAGCAGGCAGCACTGACCTTCGAACGTGATAACCTTGTCAGCGCTGCGGTGGTAGATACCCAGGGCAAACTGATGGGCCGTTTGACTGTTGCAGAAATTGTTGACGTGGTGATTGAAGAGACCGAAGACGATTTACGTCGTATGGGGGGCTTGAGCGCCGAAGAGGACGTGTTTGCGCCAGTCAGTAAAGCAGTAAAAGCGCGCTGGGCGTGGCTTGCCATTAACCTCTGTACTGCGTTTATCGCCTCACGTGTGATTGACGGTTTCGAGCACACCATTTCACAGCTTGTCGCACTCGCGTCGCTGATGCCCATTGTCGCCGGTATTGGCGGTAATACCGGTAACCAGACTATCACGATGATTGTTCGCTCGCTGGCACTGCAGCATATCCAGCCGGGTAACTTTTCGTTTCTGATTCTGCGCGAGATGGGCGTGGCATTGATAAACGGCCTCGTCTGGGGCGGCATTATGGGCGGCGTGACCTGGCTTTTGTATCACGACCTGGCCCTTGGTGCGGTGATGACGCTTGCTATGATTTTGAACCTGCTGGTGGCTGCCATTATGGGCGTGATTATCCCCATGACCATGTCGCGCCTGGGGCGCGCCCCGGCGGTGGGGTCCAGCGTAATGATTACTGCCATTACCGATACCGGTGGCTTCTTCATTTTCCTGGGGCTTGCCACTATCTTCCTGATGTAAAAAAAGCGGCCTGCGGGCCGCTTTTTTTACTCAAAACATGCCGCTAAGCTTCTGATGGAGGTCGCGGCTTCTCAGATCCAGCCCCACAATCTCCACCTCACAGTGATAGCGCTGATAGCGCGTTTCAATCGCGTCCAGCGCCGCCACGCTCGAGGCATCCCACACTGGCGCATGCGTTAAATCGATAATCACACGCTGCGGATCGTCAGCATAATGAAAGTGCTCAAACAAATCGTTACTGCTGGCAAAAAACAGGGGGCCACGCACAGTGTAACGTACCGACTGGCTATCGGGCGCCAGCTCGCGTTCGGCGTCAATCACATGGGCAACGCGGCGGGCAAAAAGAATAATGGCAAAGACCACGCCGCCGCCGACGCCGACAGCGAGGTTGCCTGTCCAGACGGTAGCGATAACCGTGACCGCCATCAGGAGTGTTTCGGACATCGGCAATCTTTTCAACGTTGCCGGGCGCAGGCTGTGCCAGTCCAGAGTTTTAAGCGCCACAATCATCATAATGGCTGCCAGAACTACCATCGGAATTTTGGCCATCAACTCACTTAAAGCGGTAACCAGAAGCAGCAATACCAGCGCGGCTGCAATGGTTGATACGCGGCTTCTTGCCTTACCGAGCTCGACATTGACCATCGTTTGACCAATCATGGCGCAACCGGCAATGCCGCCGTAAAAACCAGCGAGAATATTCCCCACGCCCAACCCCCAGCTTTCGCGACGCTTACTTGAGGGGGTGTCGGTGATGTCATCCACAAGTTTGGCCGTCAGAAGTGACTCCATCAATCCAACCAGCGCAATACTTAACGCACACGGCCAGATAATGTTCAGCGTGTCGACGTTGAGCGGCACCAGGAGTTCGGTAAAGCCCGGTAGACCGGGTGTCATTGGCCCTTCGTTACCGACGTTGGGAACCGCCAGGCCAAAACCCATCGCCAGTGCCGTAATGACTACAATCGCTACCAGCGGTGACGGTACGCTTTTCAACACATATGGCAACAGCAGCACAATGGCGAGTGTGAGCCCAAACAACATCCACACCGTTGGGTTCTGACCCCAGACATGTGGTACCTGAGCAAAGAAAATCAGGATGCCAAGTGCGTTCACAAATCCAGTCATCACCGAGCGTGGAATGTAGCGCATCATGCGTGCGAGGCCGAGCAGACCAAAAGCAATCTGGAATACTCCGGCAAGGACCACAGCAGGTAGGATATAGCCAATACCGTGCAGATGTACCATTGGGCCAATAACCAGCGCCACAGAGCCTGCGGCGGCGGTCACCATCGCCGGGCGACCGCCAAGCAATGAGAGGCTCAGGCACAATACGACTGAAGCAATCAGGCTAACTTTTGGGTCGACACCCGCAATAACGGAGAAGGAGATAACTTCAGGGATCAGCGCCAGCGCGGTGACGACACCAGCCAGGCATTCGCGAGTCAGTAACCGCGGCGAGCGCAGTACGTTGAGCGTGTACGATGTTGTGATGTTTTGCGACATAGTGATTTGCAGGTTTTATTGTTGTGATGCGAGTTCAACATGTGATGCCGATCACGCTGGAGTGCGCATGGTACAGGTCGTGGCGGGGAAGTGCTACTGGGAACAAGTGAATGGAATAGATAAT
>JALAGK010000392.1 GCA_022712475.1 Enterobacteriaceae bacterium | reverse complement strand
GTTGCAACCGTGGGCGATATTCGCAAACGGGCCACCGTGAACAATGACAGGACTATTCTCCAGCGTTTGTACCAGATTTGGCTTAATCGCCTCTTTAAGCAACACCGCCAGCGCACCGGTGGCCCCCAAATCCTCCGTCGTCACCGGGCGGCCATCATAACGCCAAGCCACTATCATATTACCCAGCATACGTTTGAGGTCAGCAAGGTCAGCGGCCAGGCACAGAATCGCCATAATTTCAGAGGCTACCGAGATAACAAAGTGGTCTTCACGCACGACGCCATCCGCCTTACCACCCAGCCCGACCACGATATTGCGCAATGCCCGGTCATTCATATCCATGCAGCGCTTGATAACAATTTGTTTGCTGTCGATGCCCAGCGCATTACCCTGGTGAAGATGGTTATCCAGCAGCGCCACCAACAGGTTATTGGCAGAAGTTATAGCGTGAAAATCACCGGTAAAGTGCAGGTTCAGGTCTTCCATCGGCACTACCTGTGCATAACCGCCACCGCTGGCTCCTCCTTTGATGCCAAAACACGGACCCAGGGACGGCTCCCGCAGCGCTACAGTGGCCTTTTTACCCAACCGACTCAGCGCCTGACCCAGGCCGACCGTCACCGTGGTTTTACCTTCGCCCGCGGGGGTTGGATTAATCGCCGTCACCAGCACCAGCTTGCCCAGCGGCGCGTGATCCAGTTTGTCCCACAGCGCCTCGCTCAATTTGGCTTTGTATCTGCCGTAAAGCTCAATATCGTCTTGTGGGATATCCAGCGCGCGCGCAACCTCGGCAATAGGCTGCATCTGGCATTCTCTGGCTATCTCAATATCGGTTTTCATTTTTGTCTCCCTGACAGAGGGTGAGTGGCGGGGCTTAACATGAATAACAGCACGCACCGGCCCGTCTTACGGTCATTTCGCATTAAATCGCTTTATGCATGGGATGCAAGTAAATTATTTTATTTTTGATGACCGATTCGATTAAGCACAGGCGAGGTTGTGACCGAAGGAGACACACCAGCCAGAGGCCTGGCCGGTGGGATTATTAGCGCGAATTACTGTAGCGCAAAACGCTCAATGGCGTGCGCAACACCATCTTCAAGGTTGGTACGAGTGATGTAATCCGCCACCTCTTTTACCGGGTCAATAGCATTACCCATTGCCACGCCTATACCGGCGTAGGTGATCATGGCAATATCGTTTTCCTGATCCCCTACCGCCATGACTTCTTCGGGGAGAATACCGAGCGACTGCGCCAGTGAACGCACCCCCGTGCCTTTATCGACGCGTTTGTCCAGGATCTCAAGGAAGTACGGCGCGCTCTTGAGCAGGGTGTAGCGCGCTTTGACCTCCTGCGGGATGCGGGCAATGGCAGCATCAAGAATCTCCGGCTCATCAATCAGCATTACTTTTAGTAATGCGATATCTTCAGGCATTTTTTCAGCCTCGCAGAACACCAGCGGAATAGTAGCAACGTAGGATTCGTGTACCGTGTAGTAGCTGATGTCGCGGTTAGCGGTGTAGAGCGTGTGCCTGTCGAGTGCGTGGAAATGAGAACCGACCTCACGAGACATCTGCTCAAGGTAGCGATAATCGTCATAACTCAGGGTGGTTTGTGCAACCGTGCTGCCATCACCGGCTTTCTGTACCAGCGCACCGTTATAGGTGATACAGAAGTCCCCTTCCTGGTCCATATCCAGCATTTGAAGATAACGGTGCACGCCCGCGTAAGGACGCCCCGTGGTCAGCACCACTTTAATGCCGCGGGCGCGGGCCTCGGCAATAGCGGCTTTTACGGCGGGGGAAATAGTGTGATCGGGCAGCAGCAGCGTACCGTCCATATCAAGTGCTATCAGCTTTATTGTCATAAGATGTCGGTCTTTGAGAGAGTGAGTGAAGGTCAGAGATGTTCACATCATCTTAGCGTGATTGTGGTCACAAAAACAGCGATGCAAGTCAGGGTATTGCAGGAAGGGGGGCGAATAAGACGCGACTAAAAAGACAAAACCACCAGCATAATGCCGGTGGTTTACAGGCTCAGGAGAACAGTTTGCCTTTGAGCAAACCGGTCGCCATGCTCAGCAGGTCGCTGCCGCCATCGGCTTTCACTTCACCGTCCGGAGACAGTTTGTCAACGATAGTCGGCAGGTACTGCGCCAGCATAGAGGAAGCGGTACCTGCATCGAGGCCCAGCTTGCTCGCCAGATCGCTAATCGCCGGTGAACCAAGTGCAGAGGTAATCTGCGACGGGCTGATGCTCTGGTTTACCATGGTGCTGCTAATCCAGGACGCAACGATTTCGCCAAGGCCGCCCTGCTGGAATTTGGTCAGAATAGCCTGGATGCCGCCCTGCTGGTTAACCCAACCCAGAATGGCCTGAAACTTACCCAGATCGCTGTTCTGACCGCCGCCCAGCATACCGGTTACCTGATCTAATAAACCCATACTTTCCTCCGTTAATAATTCCGTCGTTCCATTAGTTTACGCCAGTAGCCGGGTTTCAGCACGTACCGGGCGTACAGATAAACGCCATACAACTGTGTATGGCGCTTCGTTTTATCTGAATTAAATATCGATATTCGCGGCTTTAAGGGCGTTTTCTTCGATAAACGCGCGGCGTGGCTCAACCGCATCACCCATCAGCGTGGTAAACAGCTGGTCGGCGGCAATCGCGTCTTTTACCGTTACGCGCAGCATGCGGCGGCTGTCCGGGTCCATGGTAGTTTCCCACAGCTGTTCCGGGTTCATCTCGCCCAGTCCTTTATAGCGCTGGATAGACAGACCGCGGCGTGACTCTTTTACCAGCCAGTCAAGCGCCTGCTCGAAGCTTGCCACCGGCTGGCGACGCTCGCCGCGCTCAATGAAGGCGTCGTCTTCAATCAGGCCACGCAGCTTCTCACCGAGCGCACACAGACGACGATATTCGCCACCGGTCACAAACTCGCTGTCCAGCGGATAGTCGGTATCCACGCCGTGCGTACGCACGCGTACCACCGGCTCGTGGGTGTTGTTCTCGCTGTTAAGACGGATATCGTACTTCCACAGACTGCCGTGCTGCTCGTTTTCGTTGAGCGTGGTCACCAGCGTGGAAACCCAGCGCGTCACTTTCGCTTCATCAGCCAGATCGGCATCAGCCAGCGTCGGGTGATAAATCAGCTCGCTAAGCAGCGCACGCGGGAAGCGGCGCTCCATACGCGTAATCATCTTGCGCACGGCGTTGTGCTCAGACACCAGTTTTTCCAGCGACTCACCCGACAGCGCCGGTGCGCTGGCGTTGGTGTGCAGCGTGGCACCGTCAAGCGCGATAGCAATCTGGTACTGATCCATCGCCTCGTCGTCTTTAATATACTGTTCCTGCTTGCCTTTCTTAACCTTGTACAGCGGCGGCTGCGCAATATAAACGTGGCCACGCTCGACAATTTCCGGCATCTGGCGGTAGAAGAAGGTCAACAGCAGCGTACGGATGTGCGAGCCGTCGACGTCCGCATCGGTCATGATGATGATGCTGTGATAGCGCAGCTTGTCCGGGTTGTACTCGTCGCGGCCAATGCCACAGCCGAGTGCGGTAATCAGCGTCGCCACTTCCTGTGAAGATAGCATCTTGTCAAAGCGCGCTTTTTCAACGTTAAGGATTTTGCCCTTGAGCGGTAAAATCGCCTGGTTCTTGCGGTTGCGCCCCTGTTTTGCAGAGCCGCCCGCGGAGTCCCCTTCCACCAGGTACAGTTCAGAATGGGCCGGGTCGCGCTCCTGGCAGTCCGCCAGCTTGCCCGGCAGACCAGCGAGATCGAGCGCACCTTTACGGCGCGTCATTTCACGGGCGCGGCGCGCAGCTTCACGGGCGCGTGCGGCATCGATAATTTTGCTTACGACAATTTTCGCGTCGCCTGGGTTTTCAAGCAGATACTCGGCCAGACGTTCGTTCATCTGCGATTCCACTGCCGATTTCACCTCAGAAGACACGAGCTTGTCTTTGGTCTGGGAGGAGAATTTAGGGTCCGGCACTTTCACCGATACAACGGCAATCAAGCCTTCACGGGCGTCATCGCCGGTGGCGCTGATTTTGGCTTTTTTGCTGTAGCCTTCCGCATCCATATAGGTATTCAGCGTACGGGTCATCGCCGCGCGGAAACCCGCCAGGTGCGTACCGCCGTCGCGCTGCGGAATGTTGTTGGTAAAGCAGTAGATATTTTCCTGGAAACCGTCGTTCCACTGCAGCGCCACTTCCACGCCAATGCCGTCTTTCTCTGTTGAGAAATAGAATACGCTCGGGTGAATGGGGGTTTTATTTTTGTTGAGGTACTCAACAAATGCCTTGATGCCGCCTTCGTAATGGAAGTGATCCTGCTTACCGTCGCGCTTGTCGATAAGGCGAATAGACACACCAGAGTTCAGGAATGACAGCTCACGCAGGCGCTTGGCCAGGATGTCGTACTCAAATTCGACCACATTGGTGAACGTTTCATGGCTCGGCCAGAAACGCACCAGCGTACCGGTTAAATCGGTGTCGCCAGTCACACTCAGCGGTGCCTGCGGCACGCCATGCTGGTATTCCTGCTGATGGACTTTTCCATCGCGGCGAATCACCAGCTCCAGTTTTTGTGACAGGGCGTTAACCACGGAGACGCCTACGCCATGCAGACCGCCGGAAACTTTATAGGAGTTATCATCGAATTTACCGCCTGCGTGCAGTACGGTCATGATAACTTCAGCGGCAGACACGCCTTCTTCCGGGTGGATGCCGGTCGGGATGCCACGACCATCGTCCTGTACAGAAACAGAGTTATCGGCGTGGATCGTCACCACGATGTCTTTACAGTGGCCAGCGAGCGCTTCGTCGATAGCGTTATCCACAACCTCGAATACCATGTGGTGCAGACCGGTCCCGTCATCCGTGTCGCCGATATACATGCCCGGGCGCTTACGCACCGCATCCAGTCCTTTAAGGACTTTGATACTGGAGGAGTCATAAGAATTCGACATCAACGTTTCTCGCTCATTTAGTCAAAATTAATCTGCTATTTTACCCTTTTCCACGGCGAACATCTTCGAATTTTTGTCCGTCATATCCATCACATGTTCTGCGCTAATAGCGCTGACAAAAACCTGTGACTGCGTGGCTTTTAACCGGCTGGCCAGAAGACCACGACGGGCGTCGTCGAGTTCCGAGGCAAAATCATCGATAAGGTACAGACAGCGCCGCCCGCTCTGGCGAGTGAGGAATTCCCCCTGCGCCAGGCGCAGCGCGCACATCAGCAATTTTAGCTGCCCGCGCGACAGCGTGTCTTCCACAGGCGCACCGTCGGCGCGAATGCGAAAATCGGCCTTGTGTGGGCCGTGCGCGGTGTAAGTCAGCATGCGGTCGCGCTCAAAACCGCGCTCCAGTACCTCGGCGTAGTCGGTTTCTTTCTCCCAGCCGCGCTGGAAGGAAAATGACAGCGCAAACTCCGGCAAAAACTGGGCGCAGGTATCGGCCATATCGGCGGCAATCGCCTCGCTGTATTGCGCTCGCCATTGGCTAATTTGCTCAGCCAACGGCACCAGCTCCCGGTCCCAGGCCAGCAGCTGGGCGTAACGTGAGACCTGGCGCAACGCCGCGTTACGCTGTTTAATCAGGCGTTTAAGATTGCTCCAGGCCACAAAGAAGCCGGGTTCATTATGAAAGCAGCCCCAGTCGATAAACGCGCGGCGAAATTTGGGACCGCCATTAAGTAAGGTGAAACCTTCGGGCGTAATGAGCTGCATGGGCATCAGCAGCGCCAGTTCAGCAATTTTGTGCCCGTCACTGCCATCAATACGCACTTTGCTGTCGCCGTGGCGGTCTTTGCTGAGCCCTATTGCCGTCTCACGCTCCTCGCCTTTAAGTCTGCCATGCAGCACAAACTCGTCCTGCTCGTGGCGAATCACACGGCCAATTTGCAGGCTGCGAAATGCCCGCCCATGCCCGAGCGTGTAGATAGCTTCAAGCACGCTGGTTTTGCCGCTGCCGTTGGCACCAACCAGGAAGTTAAAACCGGGGGAAAGCGTGAGATCCGCGTTTTCAATATTGCGGAAGTCTTTGATGATAAGACGCGTCAGAGACATGGTTATTTCTCGGGCCAGGGCATATTCAGCGCGGCCAGCCTACGCATAACAAACCAATACAGCAAGCACAGTCCTTGTTTGAGAGTCGACCCACGCCCACAAATGGCAGCCGTTTTTATTTACCAATGCCCTTTAACCCAACCCAGGCGCTTATACCACCCAACCAGGCCGTCGGCGTCGCAGCCAGTTTGAACACGGACAGCGCGCAAAACCGGGAGCGTACACGAAGTACGTGACCGGGACGAGCACTGCCCAGGTTCAAAATGGCAAGTAAGCCAGGCCGCTATTCAACTCAACCAGGCCGTCGGCGTCGCCACCAGTTTGAACACGGACAGCGCGCAGGTCCGGGAGCGTACACGAAGTACGTGACCGGGGCGAGCACTGCCCAGGTTCAAAATGGCAAGTAAGCCAGGCCGCTTATAAGCGCATAGGCATGACGACATAGGCAGCAGCCTGACTCGCCGCATCTTCTATCTGCACGCTCGACACCGAATCGGTCAGCAAAATCCGCACGTTCTCGCACTTAAGCGCGTTCAGCACGTCCAGCACATAGCTCACGTTAAAACCAATCTCAAGATCGGTCCCGCCGTACGTCACATCAAGAATCTCTTCCGCCTCTTCCTGTTCCGGGTTATTGGCAGTGATTTTGATTTGATTCTGGCTCACGTACAAACGCACGCCGCGAAACTTCTCGTTTGAGAGAATGGCCGCGCGGGCAAACGCCTGCTTAAGCAGGTCACAACCGGCTTCCAGCGTTTTATCCGGGTTTTTCGGCAACACGCGGCGGTAGTCCGGGAAGCGGCCATCCACCAGTTTGGAGGTGAAGATGAAGTCACCAACGTGGGCACGGATGTTGTTGCTACCAATCTGTATGCGCAGTGGCGTATCGCCGCCGTCGAGCATACGCATCAGTTCAATCACGCCTTTACGCGGCACGATAACTGAATGATCTGGTAGCGACTGGCCCACCGGCATAGCGCATACCGCAAGGCGGTGGCCGTCGGTCGCGACAGTGCGCAGCTCCTCACCGGCGGTTTCAAACAGCATGCCGTTGAGATAGTAACGCACGTCCTGATGCGCCATCGAGAATTGTGTCGCCTCAATAAGACGCTTCATGGTGGCCTGCGGCAGTGTGAATTCCACTTCGCTTTGCCAGTCATCCAGATTCGGGAAATCTGCTGCGGGCAACGTGGAAAGCGAGAAGCGGCTGCGCCCGGAACGCACCAGCATACGGTCGCCTTCAAGCTGCAACGCTATCTCAGCCCCTTCCGGCAGGCCGCGGCAGATATCAAAAAATTTGCGCGCCGGTACGGTGGTCGCACCCGGCTCGTGCGGCTGAGTCAGCGCAACGCGGGCAACCATCTCCATTTCGAGATCGGTGCCCGTCAGCGACAGCGCGCCTTCCGTTACCTGCAACAGTAAATTGCCAAGGATCGGCAGCGTCGGGCGCCCGCCGAGTGGACCGCTTACCTGCTGCAGCGGCTTTAATAAATGTTCACGTTCAACGGTAAATTTCATAGCGTCACGAAGATAATGTTCTGATTAAATTGGAAAAATCTT
>JALAGK010000391.1 GCA_022712475.1 Enterobacteriaceae bacterium | reverse complement strand
GCGTAAATGCATAATGTGTTAATACCCGCACAGGACTGAAATAAAAACACAGTGATATAACGTAATATTTTCTTATGTGTCAAAAAAAGACTTTTTAATGAGGGTGTTGAGTCAGTTTTGACACAATTCAGTGAGTTGAGTTTCAATAAGTCTTAGTAGACCCTTCATGTCGAACACGCCGGATGTTCATTTCTCGATAAAATACAGGTGGCGACATGTTATCCATATTAAAAACAGGGCAGTCAGGACAAAAAGTTCCTGAGGAGAAAATTCGGTCAACCTATGGTCGATATCGTATTCAGGCATTACTCAGCGTATTCTTAGGCTATCTTGCCTACTATATTGTACGTAATAACTTCACATTATCTACACCTTACCTGAAGGAGCAGCTTGAGCTTAGCGCGACGCAGATAGGTTTACTTAGCAGTTGTATGCTTATCGCCTATGGCATAAGTAAAGGTGTGATGAGCAGCCTTGCAGATAAAGCCAGCCCGAAAGTGTTTATGGCCTGTGGACTGGTTCTGTGCGCTATTGTTAACGTGGGGCTCGGTTTTAGTACCGCATTCTGGGTTTTTGCTGCTCTGGTGGTGCTGAACGGCGTATTCCAGGGAATGGGCGTAGGACCTTCTTTTATTACTATAGCCAACTGGTTCCCTCGTCGTGAGCGCGGGCGCGTGGGGGCCTTCTGGAATATTTCCCATAATATTGGCGGCGGCGTTGTCGCACCTATCGTCGGGGCGGCATTTGCCATTCTTGGCACCGAACACTGGCAAAGCGCCAGCTACATTGTTCCGGCATGCGTGGCAGTGGTTTTTGCACTTATTGTTTTACTGCTGGGTAAAGGCTCACCACGTCAGGAAGGCTTGCCTGCGCTTGAAGAGATGATGCCAGAAGAAAAGGTCGTGTTGAATACTCGACATCCTGCAGCCGCGCCCGAAAATATGAGCGCATTTCAGATTTTCTGCACCTATGTATTACGTAATAAAAATGCCTGGTATATTTCGCTGGTGGATGTATTTGTCTATATGGTGCGCTTTGGGGTAATTAGCTGGTTGCCTATTTATCTACTGACGGTGAAGCATTTTTCCAAAGAACAAATGAGTGTGGCTTTCCTGTTTTTTGAATGGGCGGCAATCCCTTCCACGCTACTGGCAGGCTGGCTTACTGATAAACTCTTTAAAGGTCGTCGTATGCCGTTGGCAATGATTTGTATGATGCTGATTTTTGTCTGCCTGATTGGTTACTGGCAAAGCGAATCCCTGTTAATGGTGACAATATTTGCAGCGATCGTGGGCTGCCTGATTTATGTTCCTCAATTCCTTGCTTCTGTCCAGACCATGGAAATAGTACCCAGTTTTGCTGTGGGGTCAGCGGTTGGCCTGAGAGGCTTTATGAGTTACATCTTTGGCGCGTCGCTGGGCACCAGCCTGTTTGGTGTGATGGTCGATAAAATGGGCTGGCATGCTGGTTTTTATCTGCTGATGGGCGGAATAGCCTGCTGCATTCTGTTTTGCTACCTTTCACACCGCGGTGCGCTGGAGTTAGAACAACAACGAAAACGCGTTCAGCAGCAAGAAAGCCCTTTAGTCACGGCTGATGCTCAGTAAAGCCAGTGCCAACTTTCAGGGAAAGCAGTGCCAGCACGCCTGGCACTGTTAAAGACGATATACGTCAGGCATGAGTGCAAAAGATCAGGTTTAAGCCTGGCGGGATCTGCATTTCTTGCCTGCATTTATCAACGCACCACATCATAAAACAGCGTGACAGAGAATACACACAGCACCAGCGAGGCGCAGCGAAACACGCGCTGCGGGTTAATTCCCGGTACCAGACTGCCCTTGCTTATCAGTATATTTCCGGCCAGGCTCCAGCACACAGAGACTGGCAACAGCGCACTGATAAATGCCAGCATCGCGTAGCCAAACACCAGCCCGCTGGTGAAGGTGGCGGCAGGCATAATATAAGATGCGAACACGAACGCTTTCGGGTTAAGCAGTGTGGTAACAAACACGTTATGTGCTTTGATCTTGTCATCACCATCGACATGCAGGTGGATATTCCAGACTTTTACCGCCATCCAGCCGACGTAACCGGCAGCGAGGCATTTTATGACCGTAGCAGTCCAGGGGGCATGTTGTGAAAGCCCCATCAGGAAAATTCCCCATGCGATAATGGCAATAAGATAGCCTGCAATCTCAGCGGCAATGAGTTTAAGTGTACGTGTGAATCCGACAATGGCGCCGGAAGAAAGTAACAGTGTATTCGTCGGGCCTGGCATAAGTAGCACCAGGGCTGACAGCATGGCAATGTGAAAAAACTGAACGCTTGTGAACATATCGTTGTGGAAGGGTTCACCTTCCGCTCTCCTGTGGGGGCATCCCGAAATCCATTTCTTGCGCAAGCATCCAAAAGTCACGCTTTTGGGGCTGCGTTCAATCAGGCCAGCTATCCGACTGGATGCTGGCGCACTATGATAGGAGTAATCCAGGAATTAACAAGAATATTCCCTGTTTAAGTGAGTAGACACTGATGAAAGCCAGCATCGAGACGGCGGGGCGTAAGGCACTGGCTGCGAATATGGATTATGGCTGTCTTTCGCAGAGGGGCAAGCGGCAGAGTGGATCCGCTCTTCTATACTCATTGTCCGTCTCTGTTAAACAGGAGTGTAATGATGACTATCCATAAAAGCGGTAAAGCGCACTGGGAAGGGGATATCAAACACGGGAAGGGCACCGTGTCTACTGAAAGCGGTGTACTCAATGAGCAACCTTATGGTTTTAACACGCGTTTTGAGGGGGCTGCAGGCACTAATCCGGAAGAGCTGATCGCGGCTGCGCATGCGGCCTGTTTTTCGATGGCACTGTCGCTGATGCTGGGCGAGGCAGGGCATACCGCGCAGTCAATTGATACGAAAGCGGTGGTATCGCTCGACAAAGCTGATGGTGGTTTTGCTATCACTAAGGT
>JALAGK010000390.1 GCA_022712475.1 Enterobacteriaceae bacterium | reverse complement strand
GTTATTTCACTGGCTGGACCTACTGGTTTTGCTGGGTAGTAACCGGCATGGCAGACGTGGTGGCGATAGCCGCTTATGCGCAATTCTGGTTCCCCGGACTTGCCGACTGGGTTGCGGCGCTGGCGGTGGTGGTTCTGCTGCTGACGCTAAACCTTGCCACAGTGAAAATGTTCGGTGAGATGGAGTTCTGGTTCGCGATGATCAAAATCGTAGCCATCGTGGCGCTGATTGTCGTGGGTCTGGTGATGGTGCTGACGCATTTCACCTCGCCGAGCGGTGTGCAGGCTTCGTTTGAGCACCTGTGGAATGACGGCGGCTGGTTCCCGAAAGGGCTGAGCGGCTTCTTTGCGGGCTTCCAGATTGCTGTGTTTGCCTTTGTGGGTATTGAGCTTGTAGGCACAACGGCCGCAGAGACCAAAGACCCGGAGAAATCCCTGCCGCGCGCAATCAACTCCATTCCCATCCGTATCATCATGTTTTATGTGTTTGCGCTGATTGTGATTATGTCGGTCACGCCGTGGGGTTCGGTTGTGGCGAATAAGAGTCCGTTCGTTGAGCTGTTTGTACTGGTGGGTTTGCCCGCTGCGGCGAGCATCATCAACTTTGTGGTGCTGACGTCTGCGGCCTCTTCTGCCAATAGCGGCGTGTTCTCTACCAGCCGCATGCTCTACGGCCTGGCGCAGGATGGGGCAGCACCTAAAAGCTTCGGCAAGCTGTCTAAGCGTGCGGTTCCGGCAACCGGTCTGACCTTCTCCTGCATTTGCCTGCTGGGCGGTGTGGTGCTGGTCTATCTGATTCCGGATGTAATTACGGCGTTTACCGTAGTGACGACCGTCTCGGCGATTCTGTTTATGTTTGTCTGGACCATCATCCTTTGCTCGTATCTGGTGTACCGTCGTCAGCGTCCACAGCTGCATGAGAAGTCTATCTATAAAATGCCGCTGGGCCGTCTGATGTGCTGGGTGTGCATGGCGTTCTTCGTCTTCGTAGTGGCTCTGCTGACGCTGGAAGACGATACCCGTCAGGCGCTGCTGGTCACGCCATTGTGGTTTATTGCGCTGGGTGCGTTCTGGCTGATTGTCGGCAAAAAACGCCTGGCGAATGCGCGTCGATAAGAAAAAGCCCGCTTAAGCGGGCTGATAAGTGAAGTCAAATTCAGGCGCCTTTACGGCGCCTTTTTTATTGTTCTCCAGCGAGAGCAAGTGGGAACAGCACGTTGTTCTCAAGGCTGATGTGATTCATCATATCGTCAATGGTTTCATTAATACCGTTATACAGTGTGCGCCAGGTGGTACAGGCTTCTGGCGGCGGCGTAACGTTGTGGGTGATGTGCTTAATCACGTCCAGCAACTCGCCCGCGTCGTCATGCTCGCTTTCCATCACGCTAATCGGCCCGGTAGCCTGGCGGCCCATTCCCTGTGTAATCATCGGGAACAGAATCTGCTCTTCTTTCATCATGTGGCTGGAAAGCTCGTCCTGCAGCATAGTCAGGTATTTCGCCAGCCCTTTCGGTACGCGGGGTTTATCAGCGTGCACGCGTTCAACTTTGCTGGCCTGCAAAATGAGCTCCGGCAACTGTTCGCGGTGGCGGTCGTGGTAGCGCACAATGATGTGGTCGATAATGTCGGCAAGCGGCGCGCTACGCCAGTCTTTCTCCAGCGGTGTCTGAGCAAGCTGTGAAAGTTCAGCTTCGATAGCCTCGATATTGAGTTCGCGGCGGCTGGCGGCGTGCCCCAGCGTTTGTTTACCGCCACAGCAGAAGTCCAGTGAGTATTTACGAAACAGTGTCGATGCGCGTGGAATCGTTAACGCCAGTTCACCCAGCGCCTGGTCCCGGAAAGCCATAGCCAACGTCCTCATCACGGATAATATAAGGTGTATTTTAAATGCACCTTAAGCCAAAGGCTATACCCTTTTTGAGGCAGCAGGCATGGTCGGCTGTCGCTGCTGCGGCTTTGCGCGCACAGCCAGCACTACCCCTATTACCAGTGCGGCAATGCCCAGCAGCGTTGCCAGCGGCGGCCAGCTCTGGCGCAGCATAAAGGTGTACAGCAGCCCGGCAAGGTTCTCAAACACGATAAGCGGGCCGAGGATAACCGTCGGTAGCCGCTGGCTGGCTTCGTTCCAGCACAGCGCGCCAAGCCAGGAGCACAGCACGGCAATGGCGAACATCAGCGCAATAAATACTCCCGGGCGTGGGCCAAACGGCAGCGTAAACGCAGGATTACTATGGGCAAGCCAGAGGCAGCTGGCAACATAGCCGAGCAGCGAAAAGGGCAGAATGACCAGTCCCTGTGCGGTTGCCCACATGAGCGGGTTTTTATCCGGGTTATGGCGTAACCAGCGTGCGTTTTGCAAGGCGTAGAATGCCCAGCAGGCCATGGCCGCCAGTGCCAGCAGCACGCCAATTACGTAGCGCCAGCCGTCCTGAGCCAGGTGACCGACGCGCAGTTCTGCGATATTCACCAGCACCAGACCCAGCGCGACCACCGCCAGAGATAGCATCAGCCTGCGCCACGCCAGCACGCCGTCGTGCTGGCTGTAGAGCAGGTTAGCGCATATGGGCAGCACCACCGGCAGCGTGCCAACAATCATGGTGGAGACCGGTGCGCCGGTACGCTGTATGGCGGCGGCGAGGCACAGGTAGTAAATAAGATTACCCACGGCTGAGAGCTTAAGTGCAGCCAGCCAGTCGCCTGAACTCAGACAACGCAGTCTGGCACGCCCCAGCCAGGCTAGCGGCAGTGCAATCAGCCCCAGCGCCAGGTAACGGCCGCTTGCCTGCAACGCTGCCGGGTATTCCGGCACTATTTCCGGGCCGACAAAAATCAGGCCCCACATCAGCCCTGCCAGTAGGGCATAAACGATTCCGCGAACCATAGCGGCTCCTGTGCTTAACGGTTAACGGCAGTGTGCAGGAAGAGAAGGGCAAAATATTGTCGCAGCTTGCGCATTTTAACGACGTACCTGCTTTTGATAGCGCGCAGGCGTCACGCCGTAGCGGTGGGCAAATGCCCTGGTGAGGTGGGCCTGGTCGCTCAAGCCGCTGGCGCTGGCAACCTCAGCAGGCGGCACGCCCTGGGTCAGCAGCGCTTTGGCACGCCACAGGCGAATGGCCATCAACATCTGGTGCGGCGTGGCGTGAAAAGCCGCTTTAAACTGGCGCTGGAAGTGATACGGACTCATGGCGGCCACCTGTGCCAGCGTTTCCAGCGTGAGTGGTTGCCGGTAATTATCGTGCAGGTACTCACGTACTTGCAGTAGTCGGGGAGCAATGGCACTGGAGGCGTTAGTTTGCCTGAGCGGTATCAGCGATTGTGCCAGCGTCAGCAGCAGGCCGTGCTGCTCGAGCGTATCGTGACTGCTGGCAATTTGCCTGATTAGCGCAAGCGTTAGCCTGGCCTGCTGCGGGGTGTTGTGCACCACATCGCCAAAAAAACGTCCCGACTCGCCGGTCAGATTTTCCAGCAACTCAGGCGCAAGATAAATCATACGGTAGCGCCAGCCGTCTTCGGTCAGCGCCTGGCCGGTGTGTAGCTCGTCCGGGTTCATGGTGATAAGCGATCCGACGCCCGCGACATGCTGCGCGCCGCGATAGCGAAAGCGCTCGGTGCCCTGTTCAATGGCGCCAATACCAAAAGCCTGGTGCGTGTGCGGTTCAAATGCGTAGCGGGCGATATGCGCGTGATACAGCTCAACGCCCGCGATATCCGGCAGGTGCCGGAAGCTTGCGCGGTCACGGATATCGTCAAACTGCCCGGGAACTCCCTGCATGGCGCCTCCTGTTAACGTCGCCTCTCCATTATAGAGAGGCGAAGGCGCTATGCCAGCGCGTAAGATTACCGGGCGAGTGCGTGACGCACGCTCTCAGCCAGCGGTACAGTCGGGCGACCGAGCAGGTGGCTTAACTGATGGCTGTCATCATACAGGCCACCTTTTGAGGCACCGATATCCGAATCTGCGAGCATAGCTGCCAGTCCCTGGGGAAGACCGGCACCCACGAGTGCGGCGGTGAAGTCGGCTTCGTCGAGATTCTGATAAACCACCGTTTTTCCGGCCTGACGGCTGATTTCTGCGGAGAGTTCCGCCAGTGTCCAGCCGTTGTCGCCTGCCAGTTCATAAACCTGACCCGCCTGGTCGTGGGCCGTCATCACGCGTGCTGCTGCGGCGGCGTAGTCGGCGCGAGGGGCCGCGGCAATTTTGCCGTTACCCGCGCTACCAATGAATACGCCGTGTTGAAGAGCAGGCGGCAGGCTGGCGAGGTAGTTTTCTACGTACCAGCCGTTACGCAGCAGTACGTAGGGCACACCAGAATCGGCCAGCATTTTCTCAGTAGTGATGTGCTCATCAGCCAGCCCCAGAGGTGAGCGGTCAGCATGCAGCAGGCTGGTGTAAGCAATCAGCTGTACCTTTGCGCTGGCGGCAGCGTTGATGATATTGCGATGCTGTGGCGCACGTTGGCCCACTTCGCTTGATGAGATCAGCAGTAATTTTTCAACGCCCTGG
>JALAGK010000389.1 GCA_022712475.1 Enterobacteriaceae bacterium | reverse complement strand
GGTATAATCCTCCCCAATGCCCCATCCTTGTGGAGACAACCGTTTTGACTAACTGGAATTATCAGCTCACGCATTTTGTGACCAGCGCGCCGGATATCCGCCATCTTCCGGCCGATACCGGTATTGAAGTTGCTTTTGCCGGGCGCTCAAACGCCGGTAAATCCAGTGCGCTGAACACGCTGACAAATCAGAAAGGCCTGGCACGTACCAGTAAAACACCTGGCCGTACCCAGCTTATTAACCTTTTTCAGGTCGCCGACGGTAAACGTCTGGTAGACCTTCCCGGCTACGGCTATGCGGAAGTACCGGAAGAGATGAAGCGCAAATGGCAGCGTGCACTGGGTGAGTACTTACAGATGCGCAACTGTCTGCAAGGGCTGGTTGTGCTGATGGATATCCGCCATCCGCTCAAAGACCTTGACCAGCAGATGATTGAATGGGCGGTGGATTGCAATATTTCCGTTCTGGTACTGCTGACCAAAGCCGACAAGCTAGCTTCCGGCGCACGTAAAGCACAACTCAATATGGTGCGCGAGGCGGTGATTGCCTTTAACGGCGACGTGCAGGTAGAAGCATTTTCATCGCTGAAGAAACTGGGCGTGGATAAGCTACGCCAGAAGCTGGATACATGGTTTAACGACCTGACGCCGGTCGTTGAGGAAGAAGACGCAAACCCCCCGGAGTAACACTCCGGACCGCGTACAAAAAGCGCGCGTTTTTCTGAACGCCGCACAATAAAAAACGCCCCGGTCAGTGAAGACCGGGGCGGCTAAAATATTCAGCCAAATCCGATTACGTGAAGTAAAAGGTCTGAAAGATAGAACATCTTACCTCTGTACCCTACGCCGCTAACTTTACTCTCTTTTTTGCCCACGAAAAAGCACTTTTTGTAGTTTTTTTTCACTTTTTGCAACCATAACTTGAATAACCATCACAAAAAACGATGGATAATGTTGCTTAATTACAAAAAAACATGCCTTATTCCGGACAGTTAAGTTAGTGCGCTTCCCCCCAGTTTTTGCCGCTACCGACTTCCACCAGTAGCGGTACATCAAGCGTCATGCTGCCTTCCATCAGCTCATGGATTTTTTGCGACACCGCTTCCACGTCGTCTTTATGTACCTCAAACACCAGTTCATCGTGTACCTGCATGATCATTTTTACGCGTGGCTTCTCTTTCTCAAACCAGGCATCAACCGCTATCATGGCACGCTTGATGATATCTGCCGCCGTGCCTTGCATTGGGGCGTTGATAGCCGCGCGCTCTGCGCCCGCACGACGTGCGGCATTGCTGGACGTAATATCCGGTAGCCACAGGCGGCGGCCTTCCAGTGTTTCCACATAGCCCTGCTCCTTTGCCTGCTGGCGCGTACGCTCCATATATTCCAGCACGCCCGGATAGCGCTCAAAGTAGAGATCCATGTAACGCTGTGATTCTTTGCGCGGAATGTTCAGCTGGCGCGATAGCCCAAAGGCGCTCATGCCATAGATAAGACCAAAGTTGATGGCCTTGGCACTGCGGCGCTGCTCGTTGCTCACGCTGTCCAACGGCAGGCCAAAGACTTCTGCGGCGGTGGCGCGGTGAATATCTTTGCCCTGAGCAAAAGCCTGCAACAGCCCTTTATCACGCGACAGATGCGCCATAATGCGAAGCTCAATCTGCGAGTAATCCGCCGCGACAATGACATAATCTTCAGGCGCGATAAACGCCTGACGAATACGCCGGCCTTCTTCATTACGTACCGGGATGTTTTGCAGGTTCGGCTCCGTCGAAGACAGGCGACCGGTGGCGGTGACCGCCTGATGATAAGACGTATGCACACGCCCGGTTTTCTCATTTATCATCAGCGGCAGCTTATCGGTGTAGGTCGTTTTTAGCTTCGCGAGGCCTCGATATTCCAGGATAACCTTCGGCAACGGATGGTCCAGCGCCAGCTCTTCAAGCACTTCTTCGGACGTTGACGGCGCGCCGCCCGGCGTTTTCTTCAGAGGCTTGATGCCCTGCTTCTCAAACAGAATGGTCTGGAGCTGCTTAGGAGAAGAGAGGTTAAACGGCTCGCCTGCCAGTTCGTGTGCCTTTTGCTCAAGCTCCACCAACCGCTCAGCCAGCTCCCCGGAGTGCGCATGTAGCACAGCCGGATCAATCTTCACGCCGTTACGTTCAACGCGCGAGAGCACAGGCACTAACGGCATTTCAATAGTCTGGAAAACGTTGAGCGGCCCTTTCTCCTGCTCAAGCTGCGGCCACATTTTAAGATGCAACTGCAGGGTAACGTCGGCGTCTTCTGCGGCATAACGGCCTGCTGTTTCAAGGTCAATCTGGTTAAACGTCAGCTGCTTCTTGCCTTTACCCGCAATCTCTTCAAATGATATGGTCTTGTGATTGAGCCAGCGGCTGGCAAGGCTGTCCATGTCGTGACGACCGGCAACGCTGTTGAGCATGTAGGATTCGAGCATGGTATCAAACGCAATCCCGCGAAGCTCAATACCGTAGTTATCAAGAATGCCGCGATCGTATTTCAGGTTCTGACCCACTTTACGTACGCTTTCATCTTCCAGTAGCGGCTTAAGCAGCGCCAGCACGGTGTTAAGC
>JALAGK010000388.1 GCA_022712475.1 Enterobacteriaceae bacterium | reverse complement strand
CTATCCTCACGCCCTTTTAACCCAACTTTCTCAAGTAATTCCCGGGCACGCGCACTGGCTTGTGCTTTCGGCTCCCCTTTCACAATAACCGGCCCTTCAGTAATGTTCTCCAGTACCGTGCGATGCGGGAACAGATTAAAGTTCTGGAATACAAACCCGACATGCTGGCGTAACGCGCGTACCTGCGCTTTCTGTCGCCTTGCTGAAACCCCGGCGTCAATAACAATATCCCCAACCTGAATGGTGCCGCTGTCGGGCTGTTCCAGCAGGTTGATGCTACGCAGAAGCGTGGTTTTACCTGAACCGCTTGGCCCGATAATAGCCACGACTTCACCCTGAGCTACCTGTAAATCAATACCGTGCAGCACGCGCTGACCGTGGAACGTTTTCACCAGATTTTTAACGTCAATTGCACTCATTTGGGGTCACGCTCCTGGCGGTTGAGCTGGTTCTCAAAATAGTTCTGCACCATAGACAGCACCGTCGCCATGATCCAGTAAATCAGCGATGCGGCAAGATACATGGTAAAAACCTCAAGGGTGCGAGAGGTAATCAGCTGTGCCTGGCGAAACAGCTCTGGTACCTGAATGGTGGCGGCAAGCGAAGTATCTTTCACCAGACCAATAAAACTGTTGCTCAGCGGCGGCAACGCCACACGACCGGCTTGCGGTAAAATCGCCCGGCGCAGCGTCTGCCAGCGCCCCATACCCAAACTTGCCGCGGCTTCCCACTGTCCTTTATCAA
Organism: Enterobacteriaceae bacterium; assembly: GCA_022712475.1. GTDB lineage: Bacteria > Pseudomonadota > Gammaproteobacteria > Enterobacterales > Enterobacteriaceae > Tenebrionibacter. The sequence goes on along the minus strand of JALAGK010000388.1, from coordinate 3,180 downwards.
TGGATGCAATCGCTGCACGCAGCGTTTCTGAGGTGTACGCGGCGGTATTGAGCGAAAGACCAATCATCGCAGACGGAATCGGGTCCAGCTCAATCCCAAACTGTGGCAGGCCGTAGTAAATCATAAATAATTGCGCTATTAGCGGGGTGCCGCGAAAAATAGAGACGTAGAAGCGCGCCAGCCAGGACAGCGGCCAGAAGGCCGACAGACGCATCAGTGCCAGAACAAACCCCAGAATCAGCCCAAAGAACATCCCTCCGATGCTGAGCTGTAGCGTAAAGACCGCGCCGTGTAGCAAATACGGCAGGGAGTCGATGACCAGTTGAAGACTTTCTTGCATTATTCGTTATGCTCCCGTTCAGGGCGTCAGGTTTCAGACTTGCGGATGATAGGCAAACAGCGCTGGCGCCCCACCGGTGTGTACAAAAATCACAGGACCTTCCTCACGAAAACGTCCGCGGCTGATACCGTCGATCAACCCCGCCATCGCTTTGCCAGTATATACCGGGTCCAGTAAAATACCTTCCAGTGACGCCAGCAGCTTCACGGCCTCGTTACCCGCATCATTTGGTACACCGTAGCCTGGCGCAAAGTAATCATCCCAAAGTATCACTGGTGCCAGAGCCCTAACCTCCAGCGCGCTGGCAACCTGCTGCTGTAACGCCACTACCTTCGGCTGCTGTTGCGCCACGCTGCGCGATACCGTCACGCCCACCAGTTCCACCGTTGGCAACAGCTGTTCCAGCCCCACCGCAAGCCCCGCGTGGGTACCTGCGCTGCCGGAGGCTACCACCACCGCAGCGGGAGCCAGCACACCTTCACACTGCTGCGCAATTTCCTGAGCGCACTCTACATAGCCCAGTGCACCCAGCGCATTTGAGCCACCGACAGGCACAACATAAGGACGAAAGCCCTGCGCTTCAAGCCGCGTTGCCAGCTCAGCCAACTGTTCATCAGGCGCATTCAGCGCCTCACACATCTCCACCTGCACATTGAACAAGTCCAACAGCAGACGATTGCCGTTTGACAGGTAGTTTTCAGCTTTGGTGCCAATCGGGTTTTCCAGCAGCGCCACACAGTGCAGGCCGAGCTTTGCCGCCACTGCGGCAGTCTGGCGCACATGATTAGACTGAATAGCGCCTGCAGTTACCAGGGTATCAGCCCCTTCACGCAGTGCCTCTGCCGCCAGAAACTCCAGCTTACGCAGTTTATTACCACCCATTGCCAGAGGCGTGGCGTCATCACGCTTAATAAAAATATCCCGTCCAAGATAATCTGACAGACGTGGCAAGTAAGACAGCGGCGTTGGCGCGCCAATAAACTCCAGCCGCGGGAAGCGGGCAAGATGTGATAAAGACATAGTTTCTCCACTGCACAAAAACGACACACTTTTGCTGTTATTTGTAACGTTGTCCCAAAAGGGTAACAGACTGTCGATATAAAAAGAAAAGGCGCCAGAAGTGGCGCCTTTTTTTGCGAAAAACACTCAGTGGGTCACATCAGCACCAAACCACTTCTGTGAAATTTTCTCAAGGCTACCGTCCTGTTTCATTTCGGCAATCGCTTTATCAATTGCCGCCAGTAGTTCAGGGTTACCCTTGCGCAGCGCCACGCCAGAGTCCAGGCGTGAAAACGGTGCGCCAGCCACAGCCAGTGTATCGTGCGTTTTCTTCACCAGGTCCAGTGCGGCAAGGCGGTCAACCAGAATGACGTTGATACGCCCAACACGCAGATCCTGATACTTGGTTGGGTCATCATCATAGGTGCGCACATCCACATCCTGTACATTCTCACGCAACCACTGCTCGTAGTTAGTACCCAACCCTACCCCCACTTTCTTGCCTTTCAGATCGTCGGGCTTGGTTACGCTGGCCTCATTGCCTTTTTTCACCAGCGCCTGAATACCAGATACGGTATAGGGTGTTGAGAAATCATACTTTTTCTTACGCTCGTCGGAAATCGTCACCTGGTTAATCACGACATCCACACGTTTGGCATCAAGTGAGGCCAGCATACCATCCCATTTGGTAGGCTTCAGATCAGCCTTCACACCGAGATGTTTTGCCAGATCCTGCGCAAACTCGACCTCAAAACCGGTCAGCTTACCGTCATCCCCCTGAAAGCTGAACGGCGGATAGGTTCCTTCCAGCCCCACACGAAGCGTGCCACGCTCCTTAATCTGGTTTAGCAGATTGTCTGCTGCAAACGTTTTAACGCTTACGCCCGCCATCAACGCGACAGCCATTGCCATCACCCCTGCCTGACGGCCAAATCGTGCTATTTTCATCATCAACCCCTGACTGTGTTATTTGCCTTACATTGTCGATAGTTACACGCATAAATCAAAAAATACTCTGTTACAACTTATGCCTTTTTAATCTATAGCAGATGGCAGTCATTGTGTGAGGCGCTGCGCTTTGCGGTTTTTCTTCCATACTCCAGAAGACATTCAACGGATAACATGGAGCCAGGATTATGAAAAACCCCGCTATTGTGCAGTATTTTCACTGGTATTACCCAAGTGACGGCAGACTTTGGCCGGAAGTGACTGAACGAGCGGCATCGCTGCGCGAGATGGGCATTAGCATGGTCTGGCTACCCCCGGCTTACAAAGGCAGCGCCGGTGGATTTTCAGTCGGTTACGACAGCTACGATCTGTTCGATTTGGGCGAGTTCGACCAGAAAGGCTCGGTTGCCACTAAATATGGCAACAAAGACCAACTGCTGACCGCCATAGATACCCTGCACCAGCAGGAGATTGCGGTACTGCTGGATGTGGTGATGAACCACAAGATGGGGGCTGACGAAAAAGAGCGTATGCAGGTAATGCGTGTAAACCCCGACAACCGCAACGATATTGACGAAAGCGCATTCGAGTGTGATGCCTGGACGCGCTACACCTTCCCTGCCAGGCAGGGTAAATATTCTGAATTTATCTGGGACTTCCGCTGTTTTAGCGGTGTTGACCACATAGAAGATCCCGATGAGGACGGTATTTTTAAAATCGTTAACGACTACACTGGCGAAGGCTGGAATGACCAGGTCGATGACGAGAAAGGAAATTTTGACTACCTCATGGGCAGCAATATCGACTTTCGCAACCAGGCCGTGACCGAAGAGCTGAAATACTGGGCACGCTGGGTGATGAACGAAACCCACTGCGACGGTTTTCGCCTGGAT
>JALAGK010000387.1 GCA_022712475.1 Enterobacteriaceae bacterium | reverse complement strand
CATTTCCGTCGCACTCGATGCTTAGCAAGCGATAAACACATTGTAAGGATAACTTATGAACAAGACTCAACTGATTGATGTAATTGCGGACAAGGCTGATCTGTCTAAAACGCAAGCTAAAGCAGCTCTGGAAGCTACCCTGGCTGCCATTACTGAGTCTCTGAAAGAAGGTGATGCTGTTCAGCTGGTTGGTTTCGGTACTTTCAAAGTGAACCATCGCGCAGAGCGCACTGGTCGCAACCCGCAGACTGGCAAAGAAATCAAAATCGCTGCTGCTAACGTACCGGCATTCGTTTCTGGTAAAGCACTGAAAGACGCTGTTAAGTAAGATTCAGCGTGGCAGTGGACAGTTTTAACAGAGGGGCGGAAACGCCCCTTTCGTCTTTCTGGCACCGACTTTCGGTGCTGGCAGGCGCAATATTGCTCACTGCCTGTGGCTCCCATTCTTCTCTGCCTCCTTTTACCGCCAGCGGCTATGTTGCTGATGACGGTGTGGTGCGCATCTGGCGTAAGGATGATGCCAGCGGTGGTGTTCATCTCTTCACTGCTTTCAGTCCCTGGTACAGCGGCGAGACCTCCACGGGCGAGTATCGTTGGCAGGGGAAGCGCCTGACGTTTGTTGAGCAACACATTTTTGGTAAAACGCCGCAGCAGGTTAAAATCCGCTTTGACGATCGTGGTGAGCTGAGCTTTATGCAGCGCGAGGTCAAAGGGCAAAAACAGCAGATGTCGGACGACAGCATCGCGCTATTACGCTATCGTGCCGAGCAGGTGCGCCAGATCAGCGATGCGTTACGTATAGGCCGTGTCATGCTGCGTCAGGGGCGATGGCAGCCCGATGGCTCTGTGATTAACTGTGAAGGTCAGCGTTTTACACCGTCTCTGGATAGCGCTGCACTGGCGCGCATTCGCCATCGCCAGGCCAACTCATCGTTGGCTGTGAGCGTTGCCTGGCTTGAAGCACCAGAAGGCGCACAGCTTTTACTGGTAGCTAATGAAGACTACTGCCGCTGGCAGCCCGACCCGAAAAAGTTTTAAACCGCCATCAACCCCTGTTACACGCTTCTCCCACCGTTAGCCATTACCGCAGGTCAGCGCAGAAGAGGCTTCCGCTTCTCTGGCAGAACTGCTGAACGCAGGTCTGGTTGGCTCAGACAATGAATAATCGTTCTTTGTATTGGTTCACTTACCTACCTGTCTCTTCCTCCCGGAAGGTAGCGGCTGGGTAATGAGTCGATGTAGGCGTAGAAAAGCGGTGAAACTGACGTATGTTGCCTGAGTGTGATTCCGAAAGTGTGCAGGGAAGGGGGGCGGGGCCAGGAAAAGCATGGCTTATTGAAGACGCCAGGCGTTTAACGTCAACGCCCGGCGTGTTTGTGTTATTGCTGCGCCTTAATGTTGCTTCTCACGCTCAATGGCGCGCCAGCCGATATCACTGCGGCTAAAGCCGCCATCCCAGCGGATACTCTGCAGGAGCGTGTAGGCGCGTTTTTGGGCTTCGCTGACGCTGTGACCCAGTGCTGTCGCACACAGCACGCGTCCACCGCTGGTGATAACATCGCTTGCAGTATTCAGCGCAGTACCGGCATGGAAGACTTTGCCTTCATCGCTCACCTGCGTGGGCAGGCCGAGAATCACATCGCCACTGCGGTAGCTACCAGGATAGCCACCTGCCGCCATCACCACGCCAAGCGCTGCGCGCTCGTCCCATTCTGACGTTTGTTCATCAAGCTTACCGGCGCAGGCAGCAAGGCACAGTTCGACCAGATCCGAACGCATACGCAGCATGATCGGCTGTGTTTCCGGATCGCCAAAGCGACAGTTAAATTCAATCACCTTTGGGTTGCCGTCTTTATCGATCATCAGCCCGGCGTACAGAAAGCCGGTATAAGTATTACCTTCTGCCGCCATACCGCGCACGGTTGGCCAGATGATGCGCTCCATTGTACGCTGGTGGACCTCGTCGGTCACCACAGGTGCTGGTGAGTAGGCGCCCATGCCGCCGGTATTCGGGCCGGTGTCTTTGTCGCCCACGCGTTTGTGATCCTGGCTGGTTGCCATTGGCAGCACGTGTTCGCCATCCACCATGACGATAAAGCTCGCCTCTTCGCCGTCGAGAAACTCTTCAACCACCACGCGATGGCCCGCGTCGCCAAAGGCGTTACCTGCCAGCATATCCTTAATCGCGTCTTCAGCTTCTTTGAGCGTCATCGCGACAATAACGCCTTTGCCCGCAGCCAGGCCGTCGGCCTTGATGACAATCGGTGCGCCTTTTTCACGCACGTAAGCGAGTGCGGGTTCCACTTCAGTGAAGTTCTGGTATTGCGCCGTCGGAATATTGTGACGTGCCAGGAAATCCTTGGTGAATGCTTTAGAGCCTTCAAGCTGAGCGGCCGCTTTAGTTGGGCCAAAAATAGTCAGCCCAGCTTCACGAAATGCATCCACGACACCAATCACTAACGGTGCTTCCGGCCCGACAATGGTCAGGTCGATTTTTTCGCGTTGTGCAAAATCCAGAAGTGCCGGAATGTCTGTCACACTGATATTCACGTTCTGCAATGCTGGTTCCAGTGCAGTACCTGCATTACCTGGCGCAACATAGACGATGTTAACTTGCGGTGACTGCGCCGCTTTCCAGGCAAGCGCATGCTCGCGCCCGCCATTACCAATCACTAATACTTTCATTATCAGGCTCTCTGTTAATGGCGGAAGTGGCGCATGTCTGTGAAGATCATCGCAATGCCGTGTTCATCGGCTGCGGCAATCACCTCTTCATCACGAATTGAGCCGCCAGGCTGAATCACACAGCTCACGCCAACGGCAGCAGCAGCATCGATGCCGTCACGGAACGGGAAGAAAGCGTCGGACGCCATCGCCGAGCCTTTCACTTCGAGTCCTTCATCACCAGCTTTAATACCGGCAATTTTGGCGGAATAAACGCGGCTCATCTGGCCTGCGCCGATACCGATAGTCATGTTGTCGCGGGCATAGACAATAGCGTTAGACTTCACGAATTTTGCCACTTTCCAGCAGAACAGTGCATCGCGCAGCTCCTGTTCAGTAGGCTGGCGCTTCGTCACTACGCGCAGTTCATCAGTACCCACCATGCCGAGATCCCGGTCCTGAACTAGCAGGCCGCCGTTTACACGTTTGAAGTCCAGACTTGGTACGCGCTTGCTCCACTCGCCACAGGTCAGCACGCGCACATTCTGCTTCGCAGCTGTGACTTTCAGCGCTTCTTCAGAGGCGGATGGCGCAATGATCACCTCCACAAACTGGCGGGAGACGATAGCCTGTGCGGTTTCGGCATCCAGCTCGCGGTTAAAGGCAATGATGCCGCCAAAGGCTGAAGTGGGGTCGGTTTTGTAAGCGCGGTCGTAGGCGTTAAGAATAGAGCTATCAACCGCTACACCACAGGGGTTAGCGTGCTTAACAATGACGCAGGCCGGTTGGGCGAATTCTTTCACGCACTCAAGTGCAGCATCGGTATCGGCGATATTGTTATAAGAGAGCGCTTTACCCTGGCGCTGGGTGGCGGTGGCAACCGAGGCTTCTTTCACGCCTTCTTCTATATAGAAAGCTGCCTGCTGGTGGCTGTTCTCACCGTAGCGCATGTCCTGCTTCTTAATGAAGTTCAGATTCAATGTGCGCGGGAAGCGGCCAGACGGCTCAGCTGTCTCTCCGTGATAGGCAGGCACCATGCTGCCAAAGTAGTTGGCAATCATGCTGTCATAAGCGGCGGTGTGTTCAAAGGCTTTGATGGCCAGGTCGAAACGCGTTTCCAGCGTCAGGGAGCCGTCGTTTGCGTCCATTTCATTAATGATGGCAGTGTAGTCATTGCTCTTTACCACAATAGCGACATCTTTATGGTTCTTTGCAGCTGAGCGCACCATGGTTGGGCCGCCAATGTCGATATTCTCGACGGCATCTTCCAGCGAGCAGCCCTCACGGGCAACAGTTTGTGCAAAGGGATAAAGGTTAACGACCACCATATCAATAGGAGAGATCGCGTGCTTTGCCATGACGTCATCATCCTGGCCGCGACGTCCGAGAATGCCGCCGTGTACTTTCGGGTGCAGGGTTTTTACGCGTCCGTCCATCATTTCCGGGAAGCCGGTGTAGTCTGAGACTTCAGTAACCGGTAAACCCGCATCTGCCAGCAGACGAGCCGTGCCGCCGGTGGAGAGCAACTCTACATTACGTGAAGAGAGCGCCTGAGCGAATTCGATGATGCCGGCTTTGTCAGAGACGCTGAGCAGTGCGCGGCGTACGGGACGACGTTGTTGCATGATGATAAATCCCCAGGATTTGAACATTACAGAGAGCGTTAGCTGAGTTTTCACTAAAAAACTCAGCTAACGCACCTGGTGGGGCGTTGGTGTTAATGCGCGGCATTGTAACGAAAACGTTTGCGCAACGCTCGCGAATTTTCAATTTTTGCGGCTTTGTGGATAACTCTGTGTGCAACTGCGTATAAAGTGGGGTTTTGCTGGGGAATGCAGCAGTCAGTCATTTTTCTGCAATTTTCCAGTTGCGGCCCGGCGGGAAGTCCCTATAATGCGCCTCCATCGACACGGCAACTGACAAACAGGACGCCGGGTTGACAGAGAAAAACCCTGAAAAAACGGGTTGACTCTGAAGAGGAAGGCGGTAATATACGCCACCTCGCGACAGCAGGCGGAACGCCGTGTCGCACTGCTCTTTAACAATTTATCAGACAATCTGTGTG
>JALAGK010000386.1 GCA_022712475.1 Enterobacteriaceae bacterium | reverse complement strand
CCATTCCATACCATGACCTCCTCTGTTGGGTGCCGGTCAGGCGACCAGCTGCTCCATAATGCGTTGATACATGCGTGCCAGAAGCTGCAAATCTGCGGCGTTGACGCATTCGTTAATCTTATGAATAGTCGCGTTAACCGGCCCCAGTTCCACCACCTGCGCACCCATACGTGCAATAAAGCGCCCGTCTGAGGTGCCGCCCGTGGTCAGCAGCTGCGGCTTAATTTCATTATAGTGCTCAACGGCATTACTCACCGCATCCACCAGTTTACCGCGCGCGGTCAAAAACGGCTGGCCAGACAGCCACCAGTCAATGGTGTAACGCATCTGGTGGCGCTCCAGTAGTTCCACCACGCGCTGCTTAATCATGGCATCGGTCAGTTCAGTGCTAAAGCGGAAGTTAAACTGCACATACAGCTCGCCGGGGATAACGTTGTTACTGCCGGTCCCGGCCTGTATGTTGGCAATCTGCATACTGGTGGGCGGGAAATACTGGTTGCCGTTGTCCCACGTGATATTCACCAGTTCGTTGAGCATGGGGGCCGCGCGGTGTACCGGGTTATCTGCCAGGTGCGGATAGGCCACGTGGCCCTGTACGCCATGAATAGTGAGATTGCAGGTGAGCGAGCCGCGGCGCCCGTTCTTCACCACATCCCCCACCACTTCGGTGCTGGATGGTTCACCGACCAGGCAGTAATCAAGGCGCTCATTGCGCGCCATTAGCGCTTCAACCACTTTTACCGTGCCGTTCTGCGCGCTGGCTTCTTCATCAGAGGTGATGAGAAACGCCAGTCTGCCTTTATGATGTGGGTGCTGGGCCACAAAGCGCTCTGCGGCAACCGTCATGGCAGCAAGCGAGCCTTTCATATCCGCAGCACCACGGCCAAACAGCATACCGTCGCGAATGGTGGGTTCAAACGGCGGGTTAATCCAGCGGTCGGCATCACCCGGCGGCACCACGTCGGTGTGACCGGCAAAGGCCAGCGTTTCGCCTTCGCCGCGCCAGGCCCAGAAGTTCTGGGTATCGCCAAAATCCATGCGTTCAATAGTAAAGCCAATGGCGCGTAAACGCTCAATGAGCAGCGCCTGGCAGCCCGCGTCGTCTGGGCTGAGCGAGGGGCGGCGGATAAGCTGTTGAGTAAGCTCAATAACCGGGCAGGACATACTTAAACCTCACTAAAATACTGCTGATAGCTGTTGTCACTAAAGCCCAGCAGCATAGGCTTGTGCGGTGCGCAGAGCAACGGGCGCTTGATAATTGCCGGCATTTCCAGCATCAGTGCGGCGGCGGCTTCAGCATTATTAATCGTGGCGCGACGTGCTTCGTCAATCTTACGCCAGGTGGTGCCACGGGTATTCAACAGTGGCTCCCAGCCCAGCGCATCAATAAAGCCTGCCAGCATCTCCTGGCTCAGGCCGTCAGTGCGGTAGTCGTGAAAACGATGCGCAATACCGCGTTCTTCCAGCCAGCGGCGGGCCTTTTTCACGGTGTCGCAATTTTTTATGCCGTACAGGATGACCATACTTATCTTCGTCCTTTGCTGCTGATTCAAAACGTCTTTTCCGACGCTCCTGGCGGTTGATTTTCTGACGCGTAAATATACCTGACCGGGGCCGGGAATGCTTAATTAATATACCTTTGCGCCGACGGAGTGCATGAATTTTCGACGAGCATAGTAAAACGTCTGGCATCCTTGCATACGGTGCGCACAAAGGTCTGCCAACAACAAAACGTGCGACAATTGCGTGAAATAAATGACGGCTTTCACGATTCAGCCTGTAGCCCGTTCCCTTGCGGCTGCGCTGGCGATATAATGAACATAATAAGTAGAGAGGCTGTTATGATTGATGTAGAACTGGGGAACTGGAAGGTCTTTATCGAGCAGATGCTCGTTAAGCGTTAACCTTTCGTTTCTGAAAAGCGATGTGGCGGTACCTGCCGGTACCAGAAAAAAGGCGACCTTCTGGTCGCCTTTTTCGTAGCTGAAGCTTCAGTCCTGCGGCGGCTCCTGGAGCGGGAAGCGGCGGCGAACCAGCACAAAGAACAGCGGCACAAAGAAGATAGCAAGCACGGTAGCTGAGATCATGCCCCCCATCACCCCGGTGCCAACCGCGTGCTGGCTGCCGGAGCCTGCGCCGCTGCTGATGGTCATCGGCAGCACGCCAAAGATAAAGGCCAGTGACGTCATCAGAATAGGGCGCAGACGCTGGCGACAGGCTTCGAGCGTTGAGGCCAGCAGGTCCTGACCGCGGGCGTTAAGATCGTTTGCAAACTCCACAATCAGTATGGCGTTCTTTGCCGACAGGCCGATAACCGTCAGCAGCCCGACCTGGAAATAAACGTCGTTTTCCAGCCCGCGCGCCCAGGTGGCAACCAGTGCGCCAATAACGCCAAGCGGCACGACCAGCATGACGGAAAACGGCACCGACCAGCTTTCATACAGCGCCGCCAGGCACAGGAACACCACCAGCAGTGATACCGCATACAACGCCGGAGCCTGCGAGCCGGACAGGCGTTCCTGGTACGACATACCGGTCCACTCAAGGCCAAACCCTCCTGGTAACTGTTTGACCAGACTTTCCATAATGTTCATTGCGGTCCCGGTACT
>JALAGK010000039.1 GCA_022712475.1 Enterobacteriaceae bacterium | reverse complement strand
TCACGCCAAGCGCATCTGGCGCCAGCTTACCTTCACTAATTTCACGGGCGTTCTGGATACCGGCCAGTGCGGCAAACCAGGCAAAAGGCGATGTGGTCTTAGGGTCAACCAGGCGGCGCCAGCTGTAAACAAAGTCCAGGGCGGTCACCGGCGAGCCATCTGACCAACGAGCGTTATCGCGCAATGTGAACGTCCAGATGCGGTCATCATTACTGCGCCAATTGGTTGCCACACCCGGCTGCGGCTTGCCTTGCGCATCCTGGTTTACCAGCCCTTCAAACAGGTCACGAATCACCTGAATCTCCGGTAACCCTACCGCTTTGGCCGGATCAAGGGACGCCGGCTCATCTTTAAGATGGCGCACTACTTCCTGGCGCTGTGCAAGCGTCGTACCAGCAGGAACGTCGGCGGCATAAGCCGTATTGAGTGCGCAGACCATGAGTAGCGCACACGGGGAGAAGCGAAGGAGTGTATTCATTAAGCACCTTTACGGTTGGCTGGCGTTTCCTGCCGCAGATAAAAACAAACAAACTGTGTAAGATCAATTAACTCTGTCAATGATTGTGACTGAATGCCGCCTGGGAGTACAACGCGCATGGCGTTCTGCCTGCGCACTGCTTTAATAAAAAGAACAACCAAAGAGCGAGACCAACGATGAACCTGCTCCGCCCCCGTCCTGAACGTGGTCCACTTCCACATGGTGTTGAACGCTACGGCGAATCTACACTCGGTGCACCGCTTCTGTACTTCCCGGCGACTCAGCATGATACCCGCAGCGGTCTTATCATTGCTGGCACCCACGGCGATGAAAACGCGGCGATGGTCAGCCTGTCCTGCGCGCTACGCTCGCTGACACCTGAGGAGCGCCGGCATCACACCGTCGTTGCCGTCAACCCGGACGGCTGTCAGCTTGGCCTGCGTGCCAACGCGCGCGGCGTTGATTTAAACCGCAACTTCCCGGCAGCCAACTGGCGCAGCGGCGAAACGGTCTATCGCTGGAGCAGTGCAACACAGGAGCAGGATGTGATTCTCAGTAGTGGTGAAACCCCTGGCTCAGAGTCGGAAACCCAGGCGCTGTGCCAGCTGATTCACCGCCTGCGACCTGCCTGGGTGGTATCGTTTCACGATCCGCTTGGTTGTATCGAAGATCCGCATACGACACCGCTTGGGCGCTGGATAGCAGAAGCCTTTATGTTGCCCCTGGTGACAAGCGTGGGTTATGAAACCCCTGGGTCCTTTGGTAGCTGGTGCGAAGACCTCGCGCTAGCGTGCATCACCGCTGAACTGCCGCCGATATCAGCCGATGCCGCTATTGAGCGCTATCTTGAGGCCATGATTAGTCTGCTGCGCTGGCAACGTCCGCTTACTCCAACTGCAGACAACCGCCGCTAAACCCTACGGCGGGCTCCACGTCTACCGCAAGCCACCACGGGCCATCGAGGTCGATAAATTGCGCCTGTGCGGTGAGCGGTAACGCAGCCAATACGGCACGCGAGGTACACAGCATACAGCCAAGCATCAACGTAAAACCTTGTGCACGTGCAGCCTCGGCCAGATACAGCGCTTCAGTCAGTCCCCCGGTTTTATCCAGTTTGATATTGATACAGTCATAGCGACCATGAAGTGCCTTAAGGCTGCTTCGAGTGTGACAGCTTTCATCAGCGCAAATCGGTAACGGATGGATAAAATTTTCCAGCGTCGCATCGTCCTGTGCAGGTAAAGGTTGCTCTAACAACGCAACATTGAGGTCTGCCAGCAGTTGGCAGCGGGTGGCCAACCCTTCTGCTCGCCACGACTCATTGGCATCCACAATCAGCGTCGCTTGTGGTACCGCATCGCGGATAGCCACCATTCGCTCGCTGATAAGCCGGTCATCGAGTTTGATTTTCAGTAGCCGCACACCGTTTTCCCACAGCGCGAGCGCCGCAGCAGCCATTTCACCGGGTTCGCCAAGAGAAACCGTGCAGGCGGTAATGAGAGGGTCTGGCAGCGTCACGCCCAACAACGCGTGCACACTCAAACCCTGGCTTCGCGCCTCAAGGTCCCACATCGCGCTATCAACAGCGTTACGCGCAGCACCGGGAGGCAGTGCCTGCTGGAGTTGCTCGCGCGTCATTCCACGCTCAAGCTGGGGCAGTATCACCGCAATTTGCGCCATCACGGATGCCGCGCTTTCGCCGTAGCGTCGGTAAGGTGTGGCCTCACCGGCCCCTTTCACGCCGTCTTCTTCCAGCTCAACGACCACGACCTCGATTTCGCTGCGGCTACCACGGGCGATGGTAAACGGTGTACGCAACGGCCACGTTTCCTGAAAGATTCTGACGGTTCGCATCGCAACTCCCTGATTTGGTTTTTAAAAGAGTATAGCCAGCCGGGGAGTAACACGAGTCAGATTTTTATGTTCATCCCATAAATGTTGTCATACACTAGGGCGTGCGTTAACTATATGTAAACAGGAAAATAATTATGTCACAAACCGTTCATCTTCAGGGCAATCCGGTTTCCGTTGCCGGTCAGTTTCCGCAGGTAGGCGCTAAAGCTAAATCCTTCAGCCTGTTGGCGAAAGATCTCGCCGATGTCTCCCTGACGCAGTTTGCCGGTAAGCGCAAAGTGCTGAAT
>JALAGK010000385.1 GCA_022712475.1 Enterobacteriaceae bacterium | reverse complement strand
CTCCAGCGCCCTGCCAATGACCCAGGTGCAGGACATGGTGGAAACCCGCGTGGCGCAAAAGATTTCTCAGGTTTCCGGCGTTGGCCTGGTCACCCTGTCTGGCGGCCAGCGCCCGGCGGTGCGCGTAAAACTCAATGCGCCTGCTCTGGCGGCACTTGGCTTAAATAGTGAAACGGTGCGTACGGCTATCAGCAGCGCAAACGTAAACTCCGCCAAAGGTAGCCTTGACGGCCCGGCACGCGCTGTCACGCTGTCTGCCAACGACCAGATGAAGTCTGCCGAAGAGTACCGCCAGTTAGTTATCGCTTATCAGAATGGCGCGCCGGTGCGCCTTGGCGATGTGGCAACCGTTGAACAGGGCGCGGAAAATAGCTGGCTTGGCGCCTGGGCCAATGGCCAGCAGGCGATTGTGATGAATGTACTGCGCCAGCCTGGCGCGAACATTATTGATACCGCCGACAGCATTCGCGCCCAGTTGCCAACGCTGCGTGAAAGCCTGCCGAAATCGGTCAAGATTGAGCTTCTTACTGACCGTACCACCAATATCCGCGCCTCGGTCACGGACACGCAGTTTGAACTGATGCTCGCCATCGCGCTGGTGGTCATGATCATCTATCTGTTTTTACGCAACATTCCGGCGACCATTATCCCAGGCGTGGCGGTGCCGCTTTCGCTGGTGGGCACGTTTGCTGTGATGGTGTTCCTTGATTTCTCCGTCAATAACCTGACGCTGATGGCGCTCACCATCGCCACCGGCTTTGTGGTGGATGACGCCATCGTGGTCATTGAAAACATCTCGCGCTACATCGAAAAAGGCGAGAAGCCGCTGGCGGCAGCGCTTAAGGGTGCAGGCGAAATCGGCTTTACCATTATTTCACTGACCTTCTCACTGATTGCGGTGCTGATCCCACTGCTGTTTATGGGTGATATCGTCGGGCGCTTGTTTCGCGAATTTGCCGTCACGCTGGCCGTCGCGATACTCATCTCGGCAGTGGTCTCGCTCACGCTCACGCCAATGATGTGCGCGCGCATGCTGAGCCACGAGTCGCTGCGTAAGCAAAACCGCTTCTCGGCGGCCAGCGAGCGCATGTTTGAAAACATTATTGACGTGTATGGCCGCGTCCTTAAGCGCGTGCTGAACCATCCGTGGCTCACGCTCAGTGTGGCTGTCGGTACGCTGCTGCTCACTGTACTGCTGTGGGTGTTTATCCCTAAAGGTTTTTTCCCGGTACAGGACAACGGCATTATCCAGGGCACATTACAGGCGCCACAGTCGGTCTCCTTTGCCAGCATGGCCCAGCGCCAGCAGCAGGTAGCGCAAATCATCCTCAAAGACCCGGCGGTAGAGAGCCTGGCCTCGTTCGTGGGTGTTGATGGCACTAATCCGTCGCTCAACAGCGGGCGCCTGCAAATTAACCTTAAACCGCTAAGCGAGCGCGATGACCGCGTAGCAAAAGTGATTGAGCGCCTGCAAAACGAGGTGGCGCAGGTACCGGGCATCACGCTCTACCTGCAACCGATTCAGGATTTAACCATTGATACCCAGGTCAGCCGCACCCAGTACCAGTTCACACTGCAAGCAACATCGCTTGAGGAACTGAGCACCTGGGTACCGCAGCTGATGGAAAAGCTGCAAACCCTGCCGCAACTCTCCGATGTCAGTAGCGACTGGCAGGACCAGGGGATGGTAGCGTATGTTAACGTCGATCGCGACAGCGCCAGTCGGCTGGGCATCACTATGGCGGACGTCGATAATGCGCTCTACAACGCCTTCGGCCAGCGCCTAATCTCCACCATTTACACCCAGTCCAACCAGTACCGCGTGGTGCTCGAACACGACACCGCGGCAACTCCGGGCCTTGCCGGGCTGGATACCATTCGCCTTACCAGCAGTAACGGCACCAGCGTACCGTTAAGCGCTATTGCGAAAGTCGAACAGCGCTTTGGGCCGCTGGCGATTAACCATCTCGATCAATTCCCGTCGACCACCATTTCCTTCAACGTACCGGACGATTACTCCCTGGGTGATGCCGTAGAAGCAATAACCAGCGCCGAGAAAGCGCTTGAACTACCGAGCGATATCACCACCGCGTTCCAGGGTAGCACGCTGGCATTCCAGGCGGCGCTTGGTAGCACGGTGTGGCTGATTGTTGCGTCTGTCGTGGCAATGTATATCGTGCTTGGCATACTGTATGAGAGCTTCATTCACCCAATAACCATCCTCTCTACGCTCCCCACAGCGGGCGTGGGCGCGCTACTGGCGCTGTGGATAGCGGGCAGTTCTCTGGACGTGATTGCGATTATCGGCATCATCCTGCTTATCGGCATTGTGAAAAAGAACGCCATCATGATGATCGACTTTGCGCTAGCGGCAGAGCGTGAACAGGGCATGGCACCGTATGAGGCCATTTATCAGGCCTGCCTGCTGCGTTTTCGCCCCATTCTGATGACCACACTTGCCGCCCTGCTCGGGGCGCTGCCGCTCATGCTCAGTACCGGCGTGGGTGCCGAATTACGCCGCCCGCTGGGTATTGCGATGGTAGGAGGCCTGATTTTAAGCCAGGTCCTCACGCTCTTTACCACACCGGTGATTTATCTGCTGTTTGACCGCCTGTCGCTGTGGACCCGCAGCCGCTTCCCGCGGCGCGAAGAGGAGGCGTAAGTGAAGTTTTTCGCCCTCTTTATTCATCGCCCGGTAGCGACCATATTACTGAGCATTGCGATTACGCTGTGCGGCGCGCTGGGTTTCCGGCTGCTGCCGGTGGCCCCGCTACCGCAGGTGGACTTTCCGGTGATTATGGTCAGCGCCTCGCTGCCTGGCGCGTCGCCCGAAACCATGGCTTCTTCGGTGGCAACGCCGCTTGAGCGCTCTCTTGGGCGTATTGCCGGGGTCAGCGAAATGACCTCCTCAAGTTCACTTGGCAGCACGCGCATTATTCTGGTGTTTGATTTCGACCGCGATATCAACGGCGCAGCGCGCGACGTACAGGCGGCAATCAATGCCGCACAAAGCCTGCTACCAAGCGGTATGCCAAGCCGCCCAACCTACCGTAAAGCCAATCCGTCAGACATGCCCATCATGATCCTGACGCTCACCTCAGACACCTACTCTCAGGGCCAGCTTTACGATTTTGCCTCCACCCAGCTTGCACAAACTATCGCCCAGATTGACGGTGTGGGTGACGTCAGCGTGGGCGGCAGCTCCTTGCCCGCCGTGCGCGTGGCGCTCAACCCGCAGGCGCTCTTTAACCAGGGCGTATCGCTGGACGCGGTGCGCACCGCCATCAGCAACGCCAACGTGCGCCGCCCGCAGGGCGCGGTGGAAGACGCTAACACCCGCTGGCAGTTACAAACTAACGACGAGCTGAAAACCGCTAAAGAATATGAGCCGCTGATTGTGCATTACAACAATGGCTCAGCCGTGCGCCTGGGCGATGTGGCAACGGTTGTTGATTCCGTGCAGGACGTGCGCAACGCAGGCATGACCAACGCCAAACCCGCCATTCTGCTGATGGTGCGCAAAACCCCGGAAGCGAACATCATCCAGACGGTCAATCTTATTCGCCAGGAAATCCCCGAACTGCGGCAAACCATTCCCGCCGCCATTGATTTACAGATAGCGATGGACCGTTCGCCAACCATTCGCGCCTCGCTTGAGGAGGTCGAGCAAACGCTGATTATCTCGGTGGCGCTGGTGATTCTGGTGGTGTTTTTATTTCTGCGCTCCGGGCGTGCCACGTTTATCCCTGCGGTCGCTGTGCCGGTGTCACTAATTGGCACCTTCGCCGCCATGTACCTGTGCGGCTTTAGCCTTAACAACCTGTCGCTGATGGCGCTTACCATCGCTACCGGCTTTGTGGTGGATGACGCCATTGTGGTGCTGGAGAATATCGCACGGCATATTGAGGCTGGCATGAAACCCATGCAGGCGGCGTTGCAGGGGGTGCGTGAGGTGGGCTTTACGGTGCTGTCCATGAGTATATCCCTGGTAGCCGTGTTCCTGCCGCTGCTGTTAATGAGCGGTCTGGTGGGCCGCCTGTTTCGCGAGTTTGCCGTCACGCTGTCGGTGTCTATCGGTATCTCGCTACTGGTGTCGCTCACACTCACACCAATGATGTGCGGCTGGCTTTTACGTCCACGCGGAAAAGACCGCCCAAACCGCGGCTCCGGCAAGCTGTTTAACTACATCCAGCAGGGCTACGCCCGTTCGCTGCGTTGGGCGCTGGACCACGCTAAACTCACCGGTCTGGTGCTGCTCGCCACCATCGCGCTCAACGTCTGGATGTACATCGCTATCCCGAAAACTTTCTTCCCGGAGCAAGATACCGGCGCGCTGATGGGCGGTATTCAGGGTGACCAGAGCATCTCCTTCCAGGCCATGCGCGGTAAATTGCAGGACTTCATGAAAATTATCCGTGAAGACCCGGCGGTGGATAACGTCACCGGTTTTACCGGTGGCTCGCGCGTGAACAGCGGCAACATGTTTATTACCCTCAAGCCGCTGTCCGAACGCCGCGAAAGCGCACAGCAGGTCATTGACCGCCTGCGCGGCAAGCTCGCTAAAGAGCCGGGAGCAAGCCTGTTTTTAATGGCGGTACAGGACATTCGCGTTGGCGGACGTCAGTCTAACGCCAGCTATCAGTACACCTTGCTGTCAGACGACCTGACCGCGCTGCGCGAATGGGAGCCTAAAATTCGCAAGGCGCTGGCGGCGCTGCCGGAAATTGCCGACGTCAACTCAGACCAGCAGGACAACGGTGCGGAAATGGCGCTCATCTATGACCGCGAAACCATGTCACGCCTGGGTATCGACGTGTCGCAGGCCAACAGCTTGCTCAACAACGCCTTCGGTCAGCGCCAGATTTCTACCATCTACGAAGCGCTCAATCAGTATAAAGTGGGGAGGGACGCCGACCCGCGCTACACCCAGGACATCAGCGCACTGGATAAAATGTTTGTGATTAATAACGACGGTAAAGCTATTCCACTGTCTTATTTCGCAAGCTGGGCGCCCACGAATGCACCGTTGTCGGTGAACCACCAGGGGCTGTCGGCGTCGTCCACCATCTCCTTTAACCTACCGAGCGGCGTATCCTTGTCCGAGGCCAGCACAGCAATTGACCGCACCATGACCTCACTTGGTGTGCCCAGCAGCGTGCGCGGCACCTGGTCCGGCACCGCGCAGGTCTTCCAGGACACCATGAACTCGCAGGTTATCCTGATCCTCGCCGCCATTGCGACGGTATATATCGTGCTGGGAATGCTGTATGAAAGCTACGTGCATCCGCTTACCATTCTCTCAACGCTACCGTCAGCAGGCGTCGGCGCGTTGCTGGCGCTGGAGCTATTTGGTGCGCCGTTCAGCCTGATTGCGCTTATCGGTATCATGCTGCTTATTGGTATTGTGAAAAAGAACGCCATCATGATGGTGGACTTTGCCATTGACGCCCAGCGGCGCGGCGACTTAAGCCCACAAGACGCCATTTTCCAGGCCTGCCTGCTGCGCTTTCGCCCGATAATGATGACAACGCTGGCCGCCCTGTTTGGCGCCCTACCGCTGGTCATTTCCAGCGGCGACGGCGCAGAGCTACGTCAACCGCTTGGTATCACTATCGTCGGCGGCCTGGCGGTTAGCCAACTATTGACCCTCTACACCACGCCGGTAGTCTATTTGTTTTTTGACCGTCTGCGGTTGCGCTTTAGTCGTCGTCACAGCCAGACGCTGGAAGAAGGCCAGTAGCTAATGAATGACTTACCCAACAACGTGCGCTGGCAATTGTGGATAGTGGCGTTTGGCTTTTTTATGCAGTCGCTTGATACCACTATTGTAAACACCGCCCTGCCTTCAATGGCGCAAAGCCTGGGGGAAAACCCGCTGCATATGCACATGGTGGTGGTCGCCTACGTGCTGACGGTGGCGGTGATGCTGCCCGCCAGCGGCTGGCTCGCAGACCGCGTTGGAGTGCGTAACATATTCTGTAGCGCCATTGTGATTTTCACGCTGGGTTCGTTTCTGTGCGCTCAGGCCCCTACCCTCGACTGGCTGATTGCCGCACGCGTGGTGCAGGGCATTGGGGGTGCCATGATGGTGCCGGTCGGCAGACTGACAGTGATGAAAATCGTGCCGCGCGCGCAGTACATGGCGGCAATGACCTTCGTCACGCTGCCAGGCCAGGTTGGCCCACTGCTCGGTCCAGCGCTCGGCGGACTGCTGGTGGAATACGCCTCCTGGCACTGGATATTCCTGATTAACCTGCCGGTGGGTATTGTGGGATGTATCGCCACGCTGCTATTGATGCCTAACTATACTATGCAGACCCGGCGCTTTGATTTTTCTGGCTTTCTGCTGCTGGCGTTCGGTATGGCGGCGTTAACGGTAGCGCTCGATGGTGCCAAAGGGCTGGGCATCTCCCCTGTCTGGCTATGGGCACTGGTAATAACCGGCGTGAGCGCGCTGCTGCTGTATATTCGCCACGCCCGCAATAACGAAGCCGCACTGTTCAGCCTCGATTTATTTAAAACCCGCACCTACTCGTTGGGCCTTACCGGCAGCCTGTTTGCCCGAATTGGCAGCGGCATGCTGCCGTTTATGACCCCCGTTTTCCTGCAAATCGGCCTTGGCTTTTCGCCGTTTCACGCTGGCCTGATGATGATCCCAATGGTGCTGGGCAGCATGGGCATGAAGCGCATTGTGGTACAGGTGGTTAACCGCTTTGGCTATCGCTCAGTCCTGGTATGTGCCACGCTGGGACTTGCGTTGATCAACATCCTGTTTATGGCCGTCGGCCTGCTCGGCTGGACGCTACTGCTACCGGTCGTGCTGTTTGCGCTTGGCATGATTAACGCTATGCGCTTCTCATCAATGAATACCTTAACACTTAAAGACCTGCCGGATCCGCAAGCCAGCAGCGGCAACAGCCTGCTGTCGATGGTGATGCAGCTGTCCATGAGTATCGGCGTCACCATTGCCGGGATATTGCTGGGTATGTTTGGTCACCAGCAGGTGGCCATTGACAGTGAATTGACGCACAACGTCTTTATTTACACCTATCTGACTATGGCCGCCGTTATTGCCCTGCCCGCGCTGTTATTTATGCGGGTGCCACCAGATAGCAGTAAAAACATCACCATTGCGCGACGCAAAAGGAGTCAGTCATGAAACTGTGGCGGCCCGGCATTACCGGAAAGCTGTTTCTCGCCATTCTCGCGACCTGCATTCTGGTACTGGTCCTGATGCACTGGGCAGTACGCCTGAGTTTTGAGCGTGGCTTTATCGGCTATATCAAGCACGGTAACGAGCAGAGGTTGGCACTGTTGAGCGAAGCGCTGTCCGAGCAATATGCACTGCACGGCAGCTGGCGTTTTTTGCGCCACAACGAAAAGTACATGTTCCAGTTGCTACGTTCCGTTGACCGCGATCCCGGCTCCAGCACGGGCCCGGATCTGCCGCCGCACGGCTGGCGCACTCAATTCTGGGTCACGGACCTGAGCGCTAAGCGTCTGGTTGGACCGCCGGGCCCGATTCCACAGGATGGTTCACGCCGCCAGATAATCGCCAACGGCCAGCAGGTGGGTTGGGTGGTAGCCTCGCCGGTAGAGCGGCTCACACGCAGTACTGATATCAACTTTGACCGCCAACAAAGACGCACCAGCTGGCTCATTGTCGGCCTGTCGATTCTGCTGGCGGCAGGGGCGACCTTCCCGCTGGCGCGCGGGCTGCTGCGCCCGGTTAAACGGCTGGTGGAAGGTACGAACCGCCTCG
>JALAGK010000038.1 GCA_022712475.1 Enterobacteriaceae bacterium | reverse complement strand
GTGTATGTTGTTTTCTTACCAGTCGAATGATAGATAATGTAAGGTGTTTTCATGCCCGGCTTCATAATATTTAAAGCGTTTAAACAGCTTTAGGCTTCGCTTAATAGTTAAGTAGCTTACTGCGTGGCAGTAAGCTACCGTTTGTATAAAAAGTCCGTTTATTCCCCACTACCAATCTGCCAGATAAACGTGGGTTCAGTGCCATTGACTGCCCAGTCTCCAACGTTGCGGGTTTTATAGATAACGGGATTATGCGATGCCACCGTGCGGGCGTTGCGCCAGTGCCTGTCCAGCGCTTTGCTGACGCGGGTGTCTGAGGCGCCCAGCGCATTAAAAAGCTCGGTTGCAGCGCGTGGAATCAGCTCGCTGGCAATAGTCTGCGCTTTGGCCGCCTCAAGCTCAGCCAGAATGTTAGCATGCGTAATATCGTCCTCACTGCCCTGCTGCCCGGTATCAAATGCCAGCTGTAAAGATTCGCTTGCCCGCTGTACGGTGGCCTCTACCGCCCAGGCCCAACTTTCAATCTGCCCGACGACCTGTAAAATTTGAACATCATTTCTGACCTGGCGCGCGTTGCCGTGGCTGTAAATCCGCGTGCGTGTCGCAACCGCCGCTGCGGCATCGCGACTGACCGCACGGCCAATGCCTGCCAGTACGGCCAGCAATACATGTTGGTAAAACGCAGTCTGATAGCGAAACCGCTCACTGAAGTTGTAAACATGCTCATGCTCAACGTGGGCGTCAATAAAGCGTGTCGTGCCGCTGCCGGTAAGGCGCTGGCCAAAACCGTCCCAGTCGTCTGTGCGTTGTACTCCGCTTTGATGGGTGCTGACGAGGGCAATCACGTGCCCCTGGTTGTCACTGCATTGGGCGTAAACGTCAATCCAGTCAGCGTAGAGCGTGCCAGTGCTGTAAAATTTCTCACCGTTTAGCCGCCAGCCCTCTTCAGTCGGCGTCACTTTGGTAATAACATCGCCGAGTTTCACCTCGCCCACTTCTGTCCAGCCACTTCCGACCAGTTCACCATCACAAAATCGCTCAAACCAGCGGCGGCGTTGCGGGCTATCGGGCTGGTTGAGGCGGTCTTCCACAAAAGCGAAGTGGGCGCGCAGTGCCTGGGGCAAATTAGAGTCCGCTTGTGCCAGTTCCGTCAGCAGGCGGAACAGCTGAGGCAGCGTGGCCCCAGAGCCGCCCTGCTCGACGGGAATGCGCAGCGTGCCGAAACCGGCCTCTTTCAGCCAGCGTATTGGCTCGGTGGGCAGTTCACGTCGCTGTTCGCGCCCGGCGGCATCTTTGGCAATACGGTCAAATATAGGGCGAAAGCGCTGTGCCAGCGTCTCGTAATCCACAGCAGTACTATCAGACATGGGATTCTCCTTGTTCGTGTGAGTCGTCAATGTCGTGGCGGGTGGGTTCAAAGCGAATGATTAACAGGAAAAATATTGGAATGATGGCGCTCAGCGAGACAATCCAGAACATATTGGTGCCAAAGCTTGCCTGTAAAATGGGCAGAATAAACAGCGCCAGTGCGTTGCCAATGCTGGACAAGGCATGGCCAAACCTCACGCCGGTGGCGCGGATATGGGTGGGATAAGACAGTGCCGGGTACACCATCATCTGCGCACCAGGGCCAAAACCTTCGGCAAAAAGCCACAGACCGAGCATTAAAATAGCGAGCACAACGCCAGCGGTAGCGACCGGCGTGCCGAGTATGGCAAGTGTTATCAGGGCAATAAACTGCAATGCAAAACCTGATATCGCCACGTGGCGTGACGGGAATTTCCACGCCAGGCGCATTCCGAGCAGTCCGCCGGTTAGCGCAAATAGCAGGTTAAGCCCAAGTGATGCCGCGATGGTTTCAAATACGCCCGCTCCCAAGAACTGCGCCAGAATGGACGGCAGGAAGAAGGCAATTGCTGTGTATTCAAATGAGATACACACGTTCATTACCACGTTAACCAGCGTGCGATCCCGGTAAGGTTGACGAAACAGCTCACGGATATCGACTTTAGGTGCAACAGCTGGCGCCTGTGCTTCTGTTGCATCGGCGTGCGCTTCATGAGCCTCAATCCCCCAGGATTCACGCAGAATGCGCGCAGCGCCCCTTAAATCGCCCTGACGGGCGGCCCAAAGCGGTGACTCATTCATGACTTTGCGTCTGACGGCAACAATCAGCAGTGCGGGCACGGCACCAAACAGCAGTGAAGCGCGCCAGAGCCAGTCGAGGTGCGCTTTTGGCAACAGAAAATAAAGGCCGAAGATAATCAGAAAGCAGACAGACGATGCGGCATACCACATCGGGCACCAGGCGGCGAGGCGTGCTGCCTTATTACCCTTGCCGGTAAAACGTGAGAACTCGGCCAGATAAGCCATTGCCACCGGCAGGTCGATACCCACGCCAACGCCCATGAGGAAGCGTGCGCCAATAAGCACCCAGACGTTGGGGGCAAGCCCGGCGGCAATGGCGGAGACCACAAAAAACAGCATGTCGGCCATAAATACGCTATAGCGGCCATATTTATC
>JALAGK010000384.1 GCA_022712475.1 Enterobacteriaceae bacterium | reverse complement strand
GGCAAAGACCAAAAACAATCAGGAAAAACACCACGCGGGAGACAAACGAGTCCAGCCCTTCTCGCGCCAGGACTATCATGTTGAAAATGGCACCAAAGCAGAAGCTGTGCAAAATAGCCGCGTTATACCGGTTAGTCTCCCGGTTGCCACGCTCAAACAGCCAGTCGAACCATTTGATAATAAGCCCAACGGCTATCGCGCCCGGCACAATAAACCATACGCCCCCCATCACCAGCAGCGAGCCAATAAGCGTGGGGGAAATAGCCAGACCAGAATGGTTATTCAGAACTTCCCAGGTAAAGTAGTTGGCGCTATTTAGCACTGCCGCCGGACGGTCTGGCCACAGCCAGGAAGGAATAAAAACGTAGAAGTCGCGCACGATCGGCGCGAGCCCCTGGAAGTCAATTTTGTCGTAATTTTGAATCAGCAACGCCAGGTTTTCCCATGGCGAGAAGGTGTCGCGGGTGAGGTATAAAAAGGTGTAAAACGCCTCATCACCGCTGACGTTAAGACCATAGCGCTTGAGCGCCAGCCAGAACATCCCGACAACGCCCAGCGCCCCCGCAGCCGCCAGCATCCACAGCGTTATCCAGCCGCGGATAATGCCGATAAACAGGAAGATGGCAAAAGCGATGATAATGTTGGCGCGTGTGCCGCCGACGATAGCGTAAGTCAGCAGGCCAAACCCCACCGTGCTCACCAAAAAGAACAGCCAGCTGACTTTACTCTGATGCAGGAAATACACCACCAGCATCGCCGGAATAAAGAAGTAAAAGAAGCGCTTAAGCGCGACACCGCTCACCTGGCTTGAGAAGATCTGGCTATAAGATTGCAATTTAAACAGTAGAAAACCGTTGTGCAGGAAGAACACTCCCACGCTCACCAGCGCCACCGCCAGCAAAATTATCCAGGTCAGGTTTGTCTCAACCCGATTCATGCTAAACAGCCGGCGTGCCGGTGTTGGCTGCGCCGGGCGCAACCGGGTTTTATAGGCGGTGTAATAGACGGCGTAAAAACCACTCGCTGAGAGCAGCGCCTGTTGCAGAATATCAGCCGGTACCACGCCAACATGAAAGCGAAACACCAGCGTGGCCGTAAACGGGAAACCAAAGTAGAACGTCAGCAAGAACAGCAGCGAAAAGAAGACGTTGAAGTTAAAACGCACCCGGCGAAACTCACGCCAGGTGAGCGTGCCGATAAACAACACCGATAACAGCCAGATAAGAAAAAGCCCGCCGAATTCCACCAGACTCATGCTGACGCTCCCGACGCCACGCGCAACGCGTTGTGCCAGCCCGCGATGTAATTTGGGCTAAAGAAGGCGATGCGGCTTTTATCCACGCTTTGTAACTGGCGTTGTGCTTCACGCACCACCGCCTCATTAAGCACATCGGCGCTAAACAGCACCGGAAGCTGCTGCTCGACCATATCCAGCCAGAACGGATTTTCGCGGTTCAGCACACAGGGCACGCCAGCCTGAATCAACAGGCATAACGTGCCAATACCCTGCTGGCGGGCAAAGATAAAGTACCCAAGATCACAACTACGCAGCAATGCAAGGTAGTCATCAAAAGGCAGGTTCTCGCGTAGCACAGACAGGGTATCACCACTGAAAAGCGCCTTTCCCACCGCTTCAACCTCAGCAATGTACGCCTCGTTACCGCCGGGGTAACCCATCGGCACGATAACGCGCACACCGTCTCCAAACTGTCGGTGAATGTCCTTTAAGGCATCAATATGAAGATTGCTGCGATCGCCGGAGTTGCCGACAAGAATAGTCAGTGGTGAATTATTTCCCCGTACATTTGCCATCGTGTTCAGTGCGGGATTCATGCGCGTTGGGAAGTACAGTAGCTCTGTCGCCACTTTCTGGTAATGCGTCATGAAATAAAGCAGGTCACCGCGGGTGCCAAATACGCGCCCCACGCGCTTTTGTGCCTGGCGGCGTAACAGATAGAACAGTCGAAATTTAAGACGCGTGGAGGCCTCGTACAGGTCAGCGCCCCAGATATGCCAGTTCACCTGCGCAGGCTTCAGACCACCAGTGAGCAGTGCCAGCCACAGCGCCGCATTAAACTGGCCGTGAAAAAAGAACCGCTGCTGTCGGTCGGCTTTTGCCTTTGCCACAACAGCCTTCGCCAGCGATTTTTTACTCTCAAAAAGCGTGATATCCAGCTGTGGGTAAGCGCTCGCCAACATAGCATCCTGGCTCACTACCATAAACGCTTTACCTTGCGCGGGCGCGTTAAGCGTCTGTGCAAAGAACTCAAGAACAGTGCGGTTATGGTGTGGGATGTCCGATCCCAGAACGTGAATCAATGTTGTCATACTCGTTTACGCCAGAGAAGGAATGCGCAGACGCACAAAGAGAACCAGACGATATACGTTGCCATATAAGCCTGTGTCGCTCCCAATGCGCCATGTGCCGGGATAAGCCAGCGAGAAAAGCCGGTCAGCAGTGCAAACTGGCTGATTTCCGCTACGACATACAACCGCAGCGAGGCTTGCGCAATGATCAGATAGCCAAAAACATAGGCGCCAACCTTAAGCACATCGCCCGTCAATTGCCAGGCGAACAAGTCACGCATGGTGGTGAATTTGTCTGAAAATAACAACCAGATGGCAAAATCGCGCAGTAGCCAGACGGCCAGGCTTGCCAGCACCACCGCAGGCAGCACAAAACACAGCGCCCGCCCTATTTCTCGGGCAATCTCCGCCTTGCCGCTCAAACGTGATAGCGTCGGCAGCAAATAGACGCTGAATGACGCGGTAATAAATTGCAGATAGGCATCAGAAATACTGCTCACGCCCTGCCAAATGCCAACCTCACTCCAGCCGTAACGTGCGGCCAGCAGATTACGCATCATCACATACGCGACCGGCATGGTGATGGAGGTCATCAGCGCCATCAGCGTGAACTTACCCAGGCTACTGGCAATAGCGTTGTCCCAAACAGGTTTCAGCCAGCCCAGCGGCAAATGGTCGCGACGCTTTAACATCAGCACAGCGGGAATCACCGCCAGCGCCGGCAGCAGCGCCGCGCCAAGCAGCGCGCCCTGGTAGCCACCTACGCGCCAGCAGACAACATAAGCCAGCACGCCCATCAAGCTACCGACAATGAGCGCCAGCGCGTTACCGGCCGCATCACGAAAGCCTTTCATTATTGCAAGCGACAGGTTAGCCCAGGCGATACCCATCTGTACCAGCGCAACCAGACGCACCAGCCCCTGATAGTCAGCATGACCAAACAGGCCGAGGCTGATTGGCCGTGCCGCCAGCAAAAACACCAGCGCCAGCAACGTGGAGAAGCCCAATACCATCGCTGATGAGGTGCCAATAATCTGGCGCAAGCGCTGTGGCTCATCGTGATACTGCGCCACATACTTAGTGACGCCATTGAAAATCCCGGCTCCAGCCAGCACCCCAAGCACGGTTATCAGCTGGCGAAAATTACCCGCCAGTCCCACCCCCTCAGGACCGTAGGCCACTGCCAGTAACTTGACCACCAGCAGGCCCGCGCCAATTTTTACCAGCGTGGACGCTGCCGTCCACACCGAAGCCCGCGCCAGCGACATCAGGCGAAGTAGCTCAGTAACGAACTCATCACAGTACGTTGGTCCACCGGGGCAAGGTTGTAGAAGAGCGGCAGGCGCAGCAGGCGCTCACTTTCAACAGTGGTAAAGCGGTCTTCGCCGTGGAATTCGCCGAACTGCTGCCCGGCCGGGCTACTGTGCAGAGGAATGTAGTGGAATACCGCGAGTATCCCGGCTTCTTTAAGCCAGTCAATCAGCGCACTGCGGTCGTCAGCGTCACGCAACTTGATATAAAACATATGTGCGTTATGCACACAGCCGTCGGGATGTACCGGCAACTCAATGCGCTTCTGACGCGCCAGCGGTAACAGTGCATTGTAATAGTTCTGCCACAGCACCAGCCGCTGCTGGTTGATGCGCTCTGCAGCCTCAAGCTGCCCCCACAGATAGGCCGCCTGTAAATCGGCCATCAGGTAGCTGGAGCCAATATCGCGCCAGGTGTATTTATCCACCTGGCCACGAAAGAACTGACTGCGGTTGGTGCCTTTTTCACGAATAATTTCCGCACGCTCAATCAGTGCCGGATCGTTTATCAGCGTCGCGCCGCCTTCACCGCCTGCGGTGTAATTTTTAGTTTCGTGAAAGCTAAAGCAGCCGATGTGGCCGATAGCACCTAATGCCTGACCTTTATAGGTGGACATCACGCCCTGCGCCGCATCCTCAATGACCCACAGCTTGTGCTGCTGCGCAATACGCATGATGGTGTCCATTTCACAGGCAACACCTGCGTAATGCACCGGCACAATAGCGCGGGTTTTATCCGTAATCGCCGCTTCGATTTTGCGTTCGTCGATATTCATGGTGTCCGGACGCACGTCAACAAAGACAATACGCGCGCCGCGCAGCACAAAGGCGTTAGCCGTGGAAACAAAGGTGAAACTCGGCATGATAACTTCATCACCGGGCTGAATATCAATCAGCAGCGCCGCCATCTCCAGCGAGGCAGTGCATGACGGCGTCAGCAGCACTTTACGGCTGCCAAAGCGCTGTTCCATCCACTGCTGGCAGCGGTGGGTAAAACCGCCATCACCGCACAACTTACCGCTCTCCATTGCCAGGCGCATATAGTCGATTTCACTGCCAACCACTGGCGGAGCGTTAAAAGGAATCATGTTCTCACCTGTATAACCAGTAAGCGGAGCGCTCAATCGTCGCTCCGCTTGCAATATATCGGCGCAGCGCCGCCCGGTTACTGACCTGGGTTGTGACCCACAGCCGGGAAAGCCCACGCGTTTCGCACCAGTGGCGCGCCGCCTGCATCAACAACGCGCCTGCGCCGCGCCCGGCCAGCAGACCGATGCGCCCTTCCTGTTCATTAAGCTGGCGCAGCGTAACAAAACCTGCGCACGGTGTGCTGTCACGCAATACCAGACACTGATGATCAAAGCTGCCACGCACGGCATTTTCCACCCACTGGGCATAAAAACGCTCGCTTTCACCCGCGCGATACCAGGGTGCGCGAAAACGGCTCTGGCTGAATACGCCTGCCGCAGCCCGTAGACCAGGAATATCAGCACTGTCAGCCACATCGAGTCCTGGACTGATATTATGCGTGCCCACGGCAAGGCTTAATTCCACCTCACCTTCCACCAGCCGAAACCCCAGCGCCTGTAAGCCATCAAGCAGCGCGGTATCTTGTGCCGCAATCTTCGCCTGCACGCGCTCATAAGGCTGCAATTGCGTCATATCCAGCGCTGGCGCGGAATCAGAAAAACGGACAATCCCGCTCGCCAGCCCAAAAAATTCACTCTCCCAGGCAAGCGGTTCAACACTTGCCCGGATAACTGCCAGCGCAGAGCGACTCAACGCCACACTCCGCGCGTATCAACAATGTACTGCTGCACTATCTGCGCACCATCGATGGCCTTAAACTGACGATGATCCACCAGCAGTACCAGTACATCAGCGCGCGCGAACGCATCCTGTATGTTGGCAAGCTCGCAGCGCCCCTGAAGCTTTTTCGGTAGTGTACGAATATTCGGCTCAACCGCCAGCAACTCACCGCGATGCCAGTCCGCAAGCTCGCTGACAATAGCCATTGCCGGGCTTTCACGCAGGTCATCAATGTCTGACTTAAATGCCAGACCAAAGCACGCGATGGTCAGCTCATTGGCGCGCTTACCGCTGTGGGCCAGGCAGTCGGCCACGGCGGCCTTCACCTGGTCAATCACCCAATACGGTTTACCATCGTTCACCTCGCGTGCCGTGCGAATCAGACGCGCCTGCTGCGGATTCTGAGACACAATAAACCACGGATCGACCGCGATGCAGTGACCGCCAACCCCCGGACCAGGTTGTAAAATATTAACGCGTGGATGGCGGTTAGCCAGACGAATCAGTTCCCAGACGTTAATCCCCTGATCGGCACAGATAAGTGACAGTTCGTTAGCAAAGGCGATGTTGACGTCACGAAAGCTGTTTTCGGTTAGCTTGCACAACTCCGCCGTGCGGGCGTTAGTCACCACGCATTCGCCCTTGAGGAAAATATTGTAAAGCGCGCTGGCGCGTGCAGAGCACGCGGGCGTCATCCCGCCGATCACGCGATCGTTTTGAATCAGCTCCACCATCACCTTGCCCGGCAGTACGCGCTCAGGACAGTAAGCGATATTAATG
>JALAGK010000383.1 GCA_022712475.1 Enterobacteriaceae bacterium | reverse complement strand
TGGCAGAGGAAGCGAAACCCGCCAACAACACCGCTGCTCGCGGCAGTGTGACCGCCAACCTGCTACAGGATAATGGAAACTTCCTGACGCTCTACCCGTATGAGAGCAACTATGTGCTCTACACCATGACCGACCACATTAATAAGAATGCCATTGAGTCCTACGACTGGGCACAGGATGCCCGCCGTGACGAACTGAAGTTTCAGTTTAGCCTCGCTTTCCCCATCTGGCGCGGCATTGCCGGTGAGAATTCGGTACTGGCCGCCTCTTATACGCAGCGTTCATGGTGGCAGTTAACCAACGGTAATCACTCCGCTCCTTTTCGTGAAACTAACTATGAACCGCAGCTGTTTCTTGGTTTTGCCACCGATTACCAGCTTGGCGGTTGGACGTTGCATGATGTTGAAGTGGGTTTTAATCACCAGTCGAACGGCCATGCCGAACCAACATCGCGTAGCTGGAACCGCGCGTACGCCCGTTTGATGGCGCAAAATGGCCCGTGGTTGGCAGAGATTCGCCCGTGGTACGTGGTAGGCAATACCGATGACAATGCGGATATCACCCGCTACACCGGTTATTACCAGTTGAAAGTAGGTTACGCGCTGGGAGAGGCGGTACTGAGTGCAAAAGGCCAGTACAACTGGAATACGGGCTATGGCGGAGCGGAACTGGGGGCAAGTTATCCCATCACGCAGCACGTACGGCTTTACGGCCAGGTTTACAGCGGCTACGGGGAGTCATTAATTGACTACAATTTCAACCAGACACGCTTCGGTTTGGGAATCATGCTCAACGATATACTTTGAGGCATTGCAGTTTATCTCTCAGGCGCTGAAAATAGCACCTGTTTCTTTTTAAGCAGGTGGGGTGAATGTGGCGCAGGCGGAAGTATTAAACCAGGAATCGCTGGCAAGACAGGTTTTGCAGGAAACCTTCGGCTACCAGCAGTTCCGCCCGGGCCAGGAAACCATCATCAGTACGGTGCTTGCAGGGCGTGACAGCCTGGTGGTCATGCCCACGGGTGGCGGTAAATCACTGTGTTATCAGATTCCGGCGCTGGTGTTCAGCGGGCTGACGGTGGTGGTCTCGCCGCTTATCTCGCTCATGAAAGACCAGGTCGACCAGCTTCTGGCTAACGGCGTGTCCGCCGCCTGTCTGAACTCCACGCAGAGCCGCGAGGAGCAGTTGGCGGTGCTGGACGGTTGTCGAAGCGGCCAGGTACGTCTGCTCTACATCGCGCCTGAACGACTGATGATGGATAACTTCATCGACAGATTGTCGCAGTGGAACCTGTCGCTGTTGGCGGTGGATGAAGCACACTGTATTTCTCAGTGGGGCCACGATTTTCGCCCGGAATACGCGCTGCTGGGTCAGTTGCGCGCCCATTTGCCGCAGGTGCCGTTTGTGGCGCTCACGGCAACCGCCGATGAAACCACGCGTCTGGATATTGTGCGCCTGCTGGGCTTGCAGGACCCGCTGATTCAGGTCAGCAGCTTTGACCGCCCCAACATCCGCTACATGCTGATGGAAAAATTCAAACCGATGGACCAGTTGCTGCGCTATGTGCAGGAGCAGCGCGGTAAATCCGGCATTATTTATTGCAACAGTCGTTCAAAAGTCGAAGACACCGCGGCGCGCTTACAGGCTCGCGGCATCAGCGCCGGGGCCTATCACGCCGGGCTGGATAATGCAGTGCGTGCCAACGTGCAGGAGAAATTCCAGCGTGACGACCTGCAAATTGTGGTGGCGACCGTGGCCTTTGGGATGGGCATCAACAAGCCCAACGTGCGCTTTGTGGTGCACTTTGATATCCCACGCAACATCGAGTCTTACTATCAGGAAACCGGCCGCGCCGGGCGCGATGGCCTGCCCGCCGAGGCGATGCTGTTTTACGATCCGGCGGACATGGCGTGGCTGCGCCGCTGCCTTGAAGAGAAGCCTGCTGGGCAGTTGCAGGACATCGAGCGCCATAAGCTTAACGCCATGGGCGCGTTTGCCGAGGCCCAGACCTGTCGGCGTCTGGTGCTGCTCAATTACTTTGGCGAAGGCCGCCAGCAGCCGTGCGGCAACTGCGATATCTGCCTTGACCCGCCGCGCCGCTACGACGGCCTGGTGGATGCGCAAAAGGCGCTGTCGACCATTTATCGCGTGAATCAGCGTTTCGGCATGGGGTACGTGGTGGAAGTGCTGCGCGGTGCCAATAATCAGCGCATTCGTGAGTTCCAGCACGACAAGCTACCGGTTTATGGCATTGGGCGTGATCAGACCCAGGAACACTGGGTGAGCGTGATTCGCCAGTTGATTCACCTGGGCGTGGTGACGCAGAACATTGCCCAGCACTCCGCGCTCCAGCTTACCGAGGCGGCGCGTCCGCTGTTGCGTGGCGAAGCACCGCTGATGCTGGCAGTGCCGCGTGTACAGGCGCTCAAAGCGCGCGTCAGCCAGCGTGCGGCAGTGGGTAATTACGACCGCAAGCTGTTTGCCAAACTGCGTAAGCTGCGTAAGGCCATTGCCGATGAAGAAAACATCCCGCCTTATGTGGTTTTTAACGACGCTACGCTTATTGAAATGGCCGAGCAGATGCCGCTCAGCCCGGGCGAAATGCTGAGTGTTAACGGGGTGGGTACACGCAAACTGGAGCGTTTTGGTATGCCTTTCATGACGTTGATTCGCGAACACGTTGACGGCGTCGACGAGTAACCCGTAGTCAGACCTTTCTAAACGTGGCAGGATGGAGATTCTCTTTTTTTCATCCTGAGCGTATCTATGTTGATGCTTTTTCTTACCGTGGCACTGGTGCACATTGTGGCGCTGATGAGCCCCGGCCCTGACTTTTTCTTCGTGTCACAGACCGCCGTCAGCCGCTCGCGCAAAGAGGCGATGATGGGCGTGCTCGGTATTACCTGCGGCGTGATGGTCTGGGCGGGCGTGGCGCTGCTGGGTCTGCACCTGATCCTTGAGAAAATGGCGTGGCTGCATAACATCATTATGGTGGGCGGTGGTCTGTATCTGTGCTGGATGGGCTGGCAGATGCTGCGCGGGGCACTGAAGAAGAATACTGACGCCGCCGGGCCAGCACCAGCGGTAGAGCTGGCGCGAGGCGGGCGCAGTTTTGTAAAAGGCCTGCTCACGAATCTCGCTAACCCGAAGGCAATTATCTACTTTGGCAGCGTCTTCTCGCTGTTTGTCGGCGACAATATTGGTGCCTCTGAACGCTGGGGCATTTTTGCGCTGATAGCGCTGGAAACGCTGGCGTGGTTCACCGTAGTCGCGAGTCTGTTTGCCTTACCGGCAATGCGCCGCGGTTATCAGAGGCTGGCGAAGTGGATTGACGGCGTGGCGGGGGCACTGTTTGCCGGTTTTGGCATCCATCTGATTATTTCCCGCTAACGGTCAGCGCCGGGCGTTGCCCGGCGTCTTCTCAGGCGTGGCGTGCGCTTGCCAGTAGCGCGCCAACCAGCATAAACAGCGACCCAAACACCCGGTTAAGTGCGCCCATCTGGCGCGGGCCTTTCAACCAGCTGGCGATGCGTTTGGCAAGCGTGGCGTAGCCAATCATCACCAGAATATCAACGGCAACGGTTGTGACGCCGAGAACCAGGTACTGCATCGCCTGGGGTTGATGCGGTACGATAAACTGTGGAAACAGCGCTGCCAGAAAGACAATGCTTTTAGGGTTGGTGAGGTTCACGAACACGGCGCGGCGGAACAACTGGCTGCGCGGCTGGCTTCGCGCCAGCGTCTTCAGGTCGATTGCACCTGCCGCACGCCACTGTTGGATGCCGAGCCAGACAAGGTAAGCGGCACCCGCCCATTTCAACACCTCAAATGCCAGAACCGAGCGCGAGAACAGGGCGCCCAGCCCGGCACCGACCAGCACAATGTGAATCGACAGACCAACCTGCAAACCGCTTATGGAGGCCGCAGCCCCGCGGTAGCCGTGACTGATGGCTGTGGTCATGGTATTAATCGCGCCTGAGCCTGGCGACAGGCTCAAAATCAGGGTGGTAATCAGGTAGGTGCACCACCATTCAAAACTCATGTGAAACTCCCGCTGGGCGTCTGTTTATGCCACAATACGGTATTGTTTATGGTTATTCCATGAGCCAGAAAAAAAGCGATATTCCACGCGCGGAGGCGGCAAGAATGCCTGAGTCTCAGCATAAAAAGAGTTGGCTGAACAGGGAGAAAGCATTTGCTGCTTTTACCACGGGTCCATTGATGGACTTCTGGCAGCAGCGGGAAGAGTGTGAGCTGGTTGGCGTGGACGGCGTGCCGCTGCGCTTTGTGCGTTTTTTGGCGCCACAGCATGACCGCGTGGTACTGATTTCGCCGGGACGTATTGAAAGTTACGTGAAGTATGCGGAGCTCGCCTGGGACTTGTTTCACTGTGGTTTCGACGTATTGATTATCGACCACCGCGGCCAGGGGCGCTCCGGGCGCATGCTTTCAGATACGCACCGTGGTCACGTGGTGAAGTTCAGCGACTATGTGGATGACCTGGAGTTGTTGTGGCAACGCGAAATAGCCAACGGCCCATGGCGTAAGCGCTACGCGCTGGCGCATTCGATGGGTGGCGCGATTACCACGTTATTTTTGCAGCGCAACCCGCAGGCGTTTGATGCCGTAGCGCTGTGCGCGCCGATGTTTGGCATTGTGCTGCGTCTGCCAGAGTGGATGGTGCGCCATATCCTCGACTGGGCTGAAGGGCATCAGCGTATCCGCGAAAACTACGCCATTGGTACCGGTCGCTGGCGCGCGCTGCCGTTTGGCCTTAACGTGCTGACCCACAGTCGTGAGCGTTATCGCCGCAATCTGCGTTTTTATGCCGACGACCCAAGCCTGCGTGTGGGCGGGCCGACCTACCACTGGGTGCGCGAAGGCATCCTTGCCGGTGAGCAGGTCATAGCGCATGCGGCCAGCACCACCACGCCGATGTTGCTGGTGCAGGCAGAAGATGACCGCGTGGTGGATAACCGTATGCATGACCGCTTCTGCGCCGAGCGCGCAGCAGCAGGCAATCCCTGTGAAGGGGAGACACCGTTAACAATTACCGGTGCGTTTCACGAGATCCTGTTTGAAACGGACGAGATGCGCGCCATTGCACTGAATGCCATTGTTGATTTCTTCGACCGGCACAACTGATTGACTGACTCCAGAGGTAGAATGAACCCTATGTACCAGGTTGTTGCATCTGATTTAGACGGCACGCTGCTGTCGCCAGGCCATGTCCTTACGCCTTACGCAAAAGAAACCCTGAAATTATTGACCGAGCGCGACGTGCATTTTGTCTTTGCGACCGGTCGTCATCACATTGATGTGGCCCAGATTCGTGACAGCCTGGAAATCCGCGCCTACATGATTACCTCCAACGGGGCGCGCGTGCATGACACCGACGGCAACCTGGTTTTTACCCACGATCTGGACCGTGATATTGCCGCAGACCTGTATGGCGTAGTGCGCGATGACGCCCATATCATCACCAACGTTTATCGCGGCGACGACTGGTTTATGAGCCGCCATCGTCCGGAAATGATGGAGTATTTTCAGGAAGGCGAGTTCAGCTATCAGCTGTTCGAACCGGGCCTGCTGGAAACCGACGGCGTAAGCAAAGTGTTCTTTACCTGCGACGATCACGACAAGCTGCTGCCTTTGGAGCAGGCGATTAACGCGCGCTGGGGCGACCGGGTGAACGTCAGTTTTTCAACTGTGACATGCCTTGAAGTGATGGCGGGCGGCGTCTCCAAGGGCCACGCGCTGGAGGCGGTTGCGAAAGCGATGGGCTATGGTCTGAAAGAGTGCATTTCTTTTGGCGACGGCATGAATGACAAAGAGATGCTGTCGATGGCAGGTAAGGGCTGCATTATGGGCAACGCCCATCAGCGTCTGAAAGACCTGCTGCCGGAACTGGAAGTGATTGGCACTAACGCTGACGATGCCGTACCGCATTACCTGCGCCGCTTGTTTCTGAACGCGGAGTAAACCTTTTCTGACGAATGGTTGAATGTTGACCATTCGTCAACCTCGTTGTTCGCTACAATGCTTGCTTCACTATGATTCAACAGGCCAGACCTTCTGAAGCCTGAGGCGGAGCACAACGTGGCGTTACTTATCATTACCACTATCCTGTGGGCGTTTTCTTTTAGCCTGATTGGCGAGTACCTGGCGGGCCACGTGGACAGCTACTTCTCCGTGCTGATGCGCGTGGGGTTGGCCGCGCTGGTATTTTTGCCCTTTCTGCGCGTGCGTGGTTACCCGCTTAAAACGCTGGTGATGTACATGCTGGTGGGGGCGTTACAGCTGGGTATTATGTATTTGCTGAGCTTTCAGGCTTATCTCTATCTGTCGGTATCTGAGTTCCTGCTCTTCACGGTGCTGACGCCCCTGTACATCACGCTTATCTACGATGTGATGCGTGGACGCAGGCTGCGCTGGAGCTATGCATTGAGTGCGCTGCTGGCTGTTCTGGGCGCGGCCATCATCCGCTACGACCGTATTAGCGATCATTTCTGGACTGGCCTGCTGCTGGTGCAGCTTGCCAATATCAGTTTTGCTATCGGTATGGTGGGCTATAAGCGACTGATGGAAGTGAGTCCCATGCCGCAGCACTGCGCCTTTTCCTGGTTCTATCTTGGGGCATTTATAGTGGCGCTTGTTGCGTGGTTTGCGCTGGGTAATTCGCAGAGGCTGCCGAGTACCGGCTTGCAGTGGGGCATTCTGGTCTGGCTGGGTGTGGTCGCGTCCGGGCTTGGCTATTTTATGTGGAACTACGGTGCTACGCAGGTGGATGCCGGCACGCTTGGCATCATGAATAACATGCACGTCCCGGCGGGGCTGCTGGTCAATCTTGCCATCTGGCAGCAGCAGCCCCACTGGCCGAGTTTTCTCATGGGTGGAGCGGTGATACTGGCTTCGCTATGGGTGCATCGGCGCTGGGTCGCTCCGCGCTGCGCACAAACGGCAGACTCTCGCAGGCGTGATTGCGCGCCGACCGAATAAACGCTTGCGTGACCGGCTGGCGTTGCTCGCCGTCACGCACGGCGGCGTACAACCGGCTCCACAGTCCTTCGCCCAGGGTTTTGGTGACCACCAGGCCCTGGCGTTCAACACTTTCCACTACCCAGTGCGGCAGCGCGGCGATGCCCATTCGTGCCGACACCATCTGAATCAACAGTAATGTGTTGTCCACACTTTTGAGCGACGGGCTGATGCCAGCCGGTTGCAGGAAGTAACGCCAGATATCAAGACGACTGCGTTGCACGGGGTAAATCAGTAAGGTCTCGCTTGCCAGATCGTCTGGCTGGATGTGGGATTTGCCCGCCAGCGGATGGTCGGTCGCCAGCACGAGGCGTACTTCATAATCGAACATCGGCGAATAGTGCAGGCTGCTGCGCGGCAGGATATCGGATGTTAATACAATATCCAGCTCATCCTGCTGCAGGGCAGGCTGCGGATCGAACGTCACCCCAGAATGAAAATCCATCTCTACCTGTGGCCACAGCGCGCGGAACTGCTCAAGCGCTGGCGTGAGCCACTGAATACAACTGTGACACTCAATAGCCAGGCGCAGCCGAGTTTGTTGTGGTTCGTTACAGGCCTGCAGCGCGCGGCTGATTTGCGGCAAAACCTGTTCTGCCAGGCGCAACAGGATCTCGCCCTGTGCAGTAAAGCGCAAGGGCTGGCTTTTACGCACAAATAACCGAAAGCCGAGGCGCTGTTCCAGATCGCTGAACTGATGCGACAGCGCCGACTGCGTCTGATGCAGAACCGCCGCCGCCCCCGCCAGCGACCCGCTGTTGCGCAGCGCCTGCAGGGTTCGCAGATGTTTTATCTCAATCATGAAAGTCCTTCACTTGGCCATGAACAATTTGCGCTTGAGGAATATACAGTACCCGGCAAATATGGATGTG
Source organism: Enterobacteriaceae bacterium (assembly GCA_022712475.1). Taxonomy (GTDB): domain Bacteria; phylum Pseudomonadota; class Gammaproteobacteria; order Enterobacterales; family Enterobacteriaceae; genus Tenebrionibacter. Next base: position 9,139 of record JALAGK010000383.1, on the reverse strand, counting down.
TAAACATCCAGACGTCCAAATCCTTCGTCTTTCGAATTCATGGTGCGTTGGCTGCGTTCACTCACACCGGTCACTTACTTGAGTAAGCTCCCGGCGACTCGCGAACTTGCCGCTTTCCCTGACTGCGAAAGCCTTTGGATTACGAGGAAAGGAAAATTGTTTTCCTTCGTCTTACAGATTCACGGTGTGTTGGCTGCTTTCCCAGTCTGCCAGCGCCCAGCACTCAGAATCCATTGGATTCACCGAATATGAGGCCAAACAAATGACTATTTGCAACCACACCCTCGGTTTTCCTCGCGTCGGTCTGCGCCGCGAACTGAAAAAAGCGCAAGAAAGCTATTGGGCGGGCAACAGCTCGCGTGAAGAACTGCTGGCCGTTGGCCGTGAGCTGCGTGCGCGTCACTGGCAGCAGCAGAAAGACGCCGGTATTGACCTGCTGCCGGTTGGCGACTTTGCCTGGTACGATCATGTGCTCACCACTAGCCTGCTGTTGGGTAACGTGCCTGCACGCCACCAGAATAAAGATGGCTCAGTAGATATCGACACGCTGTTTCGCATTGGCCGTGGCCGCGCACCGACCGGTGAACCTGCTGCGGCAGCGGAAATGACTAAATGGTTTAACACCAACTATCACTACATGGTGCCGGAATTTACCAAAGGCCAGCAGTTCGCCCTGACCTGGACCCAGTTGCTCGAGGAGGTGGATGAAGCGCTCGCACTGGGCCATAACATTAAGCCTGTGCTGCTGGGACCGGTTACTTACCTGTGGCTGGGTAAAGTGAAGGGCGAGGCGTTCGACCGCCTGTCGCTGCTCAACGATATCCTGCCGGTGTACCAGCAGGTGCTGGCAGAACTGGCTAACCGCGGCGTGGAGTGGGTACAGATTGATGAGCCAGCGTTGGTACTGGAACTGCCGCAGGAATGGCTGGAGGCGTTCAAACCGGCTTACGAGGCGCTGACGGGTAAGGTTAAGCTACTGCTGACCACCTATTTTGAAGGGGTGAGCGAGAACCTTAACACTATTACTGCGCTGCCGGTTCAGGGTCTGCACGTAGACCTGGTGCACGGTCATGACGACGTAAACGAACTGCACCGCTGCCTGCCTGCTGACTGGCTGCTCTCTGCGGGCCTGGTCAACGGTCGCAACGTCTGGCGCGCCGATCTGACGGAAAAATATGCGCAGGTTCAGGCGTTGGTAGGCAAACGCGCGCTCTGGGTCGGTTCTTCCTGCTCGCTGTTACACAGCCCAATTGACCTGAACGTGGAAACGCGCCTGGATGCGGAAGTGAAAAGCTGGTTTGCCTTTGCAGTGCAAAAATGTGAGGAGTTGACGCTGCTGCGCGATGCCCTCAACAGCGGTGATAGCGCAAAAATCAACGCGTGGAGCGCACCGATTCAGGCTCGCCGCAGCTCAAGCCGCGTGCACAATCCGGCTGTGGAAAAACGGCTGGCGGCTATTACTGCCCGCGACAGCCAGCGCGCGAATCCGTATCCGGTGCGCGCTGAAGCCCAGCGTGCACGCTTCAAACTGCCAGACTGGCCGACCACCACCATTGGTTCTTTCCCGCAAACCACAGAAATCCGCGGTCTGCGCCTGGACTTTAAAAAAGGCAACCTGGATGCCAACCACTACCGCACCGGCATTGCCGAGCATATCAAACAGGCCGTGCAGGAGCAGGAGCGCCTGGGACTGGACGTGCTGGTTCACGGTGAGGCCGAGCGTAACGACATGGTGGAATACTTTGGCGAACATCTGGACGGCTTTGTCTTCACTCAGAACGGTTGGGTACAGAGCTACGGCTCGCGTTGCGTGAAGCCGCCGGTCGTGATTGGTGATGTCAGCCGCCCGCAGCCGATTACCGTGGAGTGGGCAAAGTACGCGCAGTCGCTGACTGATAAACCAGTAAAAGGCATGCTGACCGGGCCAGTCACCATTCTGAGCTGGTCATTCCCGCGAGAAGACGTGAGCCGTGAAACCATCGCCAAACAGATTGCGCTGGCGCTGCGCGACGAAGTGGCAGACCTCGAAGCGGCCGGTATCGGTATTATCCAGATTGATGAACCAGCACTGCGTGAAGGGCTGCCGCTCAAGCGCAGCGACTGGGAGGCCTATCTGAGCTGGGCGGTAGATGCGTTTCGCCTGAATGCGGCAGTGGCCCGCAATGAAACCCAGATTCACACTCACATGTGTTATTGCGAGTTTAACGACATTATGGATTCCATTGCCGCGCTGGATGCCGATGTGATAACCATCGAAACCTCGCGCTCAGACATGGAACTGCTGGAGTCGTTTGAAGAGTTCGACTATCCGAACGAAATTGGGCCTGGAGTGTATGATATTCACTCTCCAAACGTACCGAGCGTGGAGTGGATTGAAGCGCTATTGAAAAAAGCAGCACAGCGCATCCCGGCAGAGCGTTTGTGGGTGAACCCGGACTGCGGCCTCAAAACCCGCGGCTGGCCAGAAACCCGTGCCGCGCTGGCTAACATGGTGCAGGCCGCGCAAAACCTGCGTCAGGCGTAAAACAAGACCGGGAGGCACTGCGCCTCCCGGTCGTGATATCAGCCCCGCTTTCACGGCGGGGCGTTATGCTTTTGGCCACCGTAGCGCTCAAACCATGCCAGCATACGCTGCCAGCCATCCTGTGCCGCTTCGGCATCATAGCCTGGCCGATAGTCGGCGTTGAAGGCATGACCCACATCGGGATACACCACAATCTCCGCTTTTGCATTCGCCGCACGCAGCGCCTGGCGCATGGTATCGACTGATTCAAGCGATATCCCGGTGTCTTTTGCACCATACAGGCCCAACACGGGCGCGCTGAGTTCAGTGGCGATATCCACCGGATGCTTCGGGCAATTCAGCGATTTATCGCCAGTCAGGCGGCCATACCATGCGACGGCGGCTTTAAGCTGCGGATTATGAGCGGCATAGAGCCATGCAATGCGTCCACCCCAACAAAAACCGGTGATGAGCAGGCGACTGGCATTGCCACCGTGGCGCGCCGCCCAGCTGGCAACATGATCGAGGTCGGCCAGCACCTGCGCATCGGGCACTTTCATCACCAGTTCGTTAAACAGGGTGGGAATATCGTCATAGTCGTTCGGATCACCCTGGCGAAAATACAGTTCGGGTGCGACGGCCAGATAACCCTGCTGCGCCAGACGACGGCAGATATCGCGGATATGTTCATGTACTCCAAATATTTCCTGCACCACGATAACCACCGGCAGGTCGGTAGCGTCGCCTTTCGGGCGAGCAAAATAAGCAGGCATACTTTCGCCACGAGTGGGAACGGTGGTTTCGCCAGCGTGCAGGCCGTCGTCCGGGGTATGAATGGCAGTGGGGGAGGCAGGTGATACAGCCGGTGCGAAACTGCCGCCCGGTTTATTGTGTGTTGTGTTATCTGTCATGGGTCTCTCCGTACCTGATTTAGCGCAGTCAGCTAACTATAGCCCGAACAGCATTAACAGTTGTGTGGCAAAAGTCGCCATACCTCAGTGGGTATACAGAATTTGCCCTCTGTTTTGTGATGTGTATCGCTAATAATAGTTCTCATGATGTAACGTGTTTCATTCATGGTGAAATGCATCACGAAAATTTATCTGTAGCTTCGTTACAGTACCGCTTTGCTACACTCATATCCGATTCCACAAGGAGCCTGTCATGTCTCAGTCTGATGTCTTTCATCTTGGTCTTACCAAAAGCTGCCTGCAGGGCGCGACGCTGGCTATCGTGCCGGGCGATCCTGAGCGGGTGGAGAAGATAGCGGCGCTGATGGATAACCCGGTGAAGCTGGCATCGCACCGCGAATTTACCACCTGGCGCGCCGAGATTGACGGCAAGGCGGTCATTGTCTGCTCTACCGGTATTGGAGGTCCGTCGACTTCCATAGCAGTCGAAGAGCTGGCGCAGCTGGGTATTCGCACTTTCCTGCGCGTGGGTACTACCGGGGCAATTCAGCCGCATATCAACGTGGGAGATGTGCTGGTGACCACCGGCTCGGTGCGCCTTGATGGTGCCAGCCTGCACTTTGCGCCAATGGAATACCCGGCTGTGGCCGATTTTGCCTGTACCACAGCGTTGGTTGAGGCGGCGAAAGCCGTGGGTGCCACCACCCATATTGGCATTACCGCTTCTTCTGATACGTTCTATCCGGGACAGGAGCGCTACGATACCTTCTCAGGTCGTGTTGTGCGCCGCTTCCAGGGATCAATGGAAGAGTGGCAGCAGATGGGTGTGATGAACTATGAGATGGAGTCCGCCACGTTGTTGACCATGTGTGCCAGCCAGGGGCTGCGCGCGGGCATGGTGGCTGGCGTTATCGTTAACCGTACGCAGCAGGAAATTCCTGATGCTGCCACCATGAAGCAGACGGAAAGCCACGCAGTGAAAATCGTGGTGGAGGCTGCCCGTCGTCTGATGTAACGTGTTAGCGCATTCCGAATATGCCGGAATGCGCTACCTTCATCAGATAAATGAATAAAAAGGTTCCAGGGATGCGTTCTACTTTTCAACAGCGCCGTTTCGGGGCGCGTCATTCGCAAGATACGTCCAGAATTCAGGATAAGCTCAATACCATGGCGACACGTTTTCGTACTGCTATGGCGCAGGAGGATTACGCGGAAGCCGCACGTTGCTGTGAGATAGTACTGTCTGAAATGCCGAATAATCTTCAGGTGAAAAGCGATTACGCACTTTGCCTGATGCGGTTAAAAGACTATGAAAAGTCTTATAAAGCGTATCGTCGTATCTACCAGTCGCCGCAGCGCGACAGTGCTTCTGAAACTTGGTTGGATGGCTTTACCGAGGTCTGTGGCTGGCTGAAAAAGGATGATGAAGTGCGCCGCTACGGCTGCGAGTCCCTCAACCAGGCAGATGCCCGCTTTAGCCGCACACCTGCGTTACCCTTACCTGACGGCGCACCGAAGCCGTTTGACGCGGCACATCCGGAAAAAAATATCATCTCTTTTAGCCTGTATGGCGCACAGCCGCGCTACTGCGAAACGATGGTAAAAAACGTCGACGTCGCCCGTGAGCTGATTCCACACTGGACTTGTGGCGTTTATCTTGATGCCTCCGTACCACAGCATGTCTGGCAGCGCTTACGCGCACGGGGTGCGCAACTGGTTGATATGAGCGCGGAGAAAACCATTTTCCCGACGCTGTGGCGTTTTAACGTGGTCAGCGACCCGGCCGTTGAGCGCTACATAGTGCGTGATGCTGACTCATTGCTGTCTGAGCGCGAGCAGGCCGCAGTCGAGGCATGGCTGGCGTCGCCTTACTATTTCCACCATATGCGCGATTACTTTACCCATACCGAACTGCTGCTGGCCGGCATGTGGGGCGGCTGTGGCGGCATCATTCCCGATATCGACAGCCTGATGCGCAGCTTTATTGAGCAGTACAAGGGAAGCGTGCGTTTTACCGATCAGTACTTTCTTAAAAGCGTACTGTGGTCAACCGTAAAACAGAGTCTGCTCAGCCATGACGAGCTCTTTGGTTTTGCGCATGCGCAGCCCTGGCCTGCCCATGCGCCGGTGCGCTGGCCCGCTGATACTTTCCATGTCGGCAGCAATGCGGGTTATTCCGGTCTCGCTGGCACGTCAACGTTGCAAGATGGTAGCCAGCAGCCGATCGTTCTGACCGTTGATGGGGAGGAATGTCGCTATGAAGCAACGGTTGAAGGCGGTCAGTGGAAGCTGGGAGTGCCGTTCTTTATTGCTGAAGGGGTGCGTGAAGGCAAGGTAGCCACGCGTCTGGACTGACTGTCGCGCGGCACAATGCAGCGCAAAAACGCCCGATATTTCCGGGCGTTTTGCTTTTCTGGCGGCCGTGAATGTTGCGAAGCGCTGCGCAATCTCCCTGCCGGCGCGTGCTTATCTTCAACACAACTTGCGTAATGTCGCGCATGTCTGGCTTTTTATCTGGACATCTATACAGTCCACTTTTATTTTACCGTTCATACTTCAGGTTATAACGACATTACGCTGGCAGGAGGCGTTTTGGATCTCTCCCTGGTTCTTATTGCGGTGGTGGCCCTGGCGGGCATCGGCATAGGCTGGCTGGGTGCCAGTTTGCGTGCGGCACAGCGCCTGGCACAGGTTCAGGATGAGCAGCGCGATATTTATGGCGAACTGATGGCGACGCGTCAGCAGCTTGCGCAGGGCGAACACTGGCGAGAGGAGTGCGGCCATCTGAATAACGAGCTGCGCCACCAGATGGAAATTAACCGCGTGCAGGAGGCCGATCTGCGTGAGATGACCACGCGGCTTGAAGAAACACGCATTAATGCCGAAGAAAAAGTGCGCCAGATGATGAACAGTGAGCAGCGTCTGAGTGAACAGTTTGAAAACCTGGCAAATCGTATTTTTGAACAGAGTAATCGGCGGGTTGATGAACAGAACCGCCAGAGCCTCCATTCAGTGCTTTCACCACTGCGCGAGCAACTTGACGGCTTTCGCCGCCAGGTACAGGACAGCTTTGGACAGGAGGCGCGCGAGCGTCACACCCTGGCGCATGAGATCCGCAATCTTCAGCAGCTGAACGCGCAGATGGCGCAGGAGGCGGTGAACCTGACGCGGGCGCTTAAGGGCGACAATAAAACCCAGGGCAATTGGGGCGAAGTGGTGCTTACGCGCGTGCTGGAGGCATCCGGGCTGCGCGAAGGCCATGAGTATGAAACGCAGGTTAATATTCAACTCAACGATCGCAGCCGTATGCAGCCAGATGTCATTGTGCGTCTGCCGCAGGGTAAAGATGTGGTGATTGACGCCAAAATGACGCTGGTGGCCTGGGAGCGCTTCTTTAATGCCGAGGATGATTACGCACGTGAAACCGCGCTGGGTGAGCATATCGCATCGGTTCGCAACCATATTCGTATGCTGGGGCGTAAAGACTACCAGCAGTTGCCGGGACTGCGTTCACTGGATTATGTGCTGATGTTTATTCCGGTAGAGCCCGCGTTTCTCGCTGCCATTGACCGGCAGCCGGAGCTGATTAGCGAGGCGTTACAGCACAACATTATGCTGGTCAGCCCTACCACGCTGTTAGTGGCACTGCGCACCATTGCCAATTTGTGGCGTTACGAACACCAGAGCCGTAATGCGCAACAAATTGCCGAACGTGCTGGACGACTTTATGACAAGATGCGGCTCTTTGTGGACGATATGTCGTCCATTGGCCAGAGTCTGGACAGAGCGCAGGACAACTACCACCAGGCAATGAAAAAACTGGCGAGCGGGCGCGGCAACATGCTGGCGCAGGCAGAATCTTTTCGCGAGCTCGGTGTGGAAGTGAAGCGCGAAATTAACCCGGAAGTTGCCAGTAGCGCGCGACAGAGTCATGACGACAGCGCGCCGCCGTTGGGGGCAGAAGCATCAGGCTGGCCGCACCTTCACGATGAGCCGCGGCGCCAGGCAAACGAGGGCTGAGAAGCGTGTTGCTATCCTCAGCCTTATGCCCGGCCCTCTGGCGGCTGAACGCTGGCTGGAATACAAACAGCCTATTTCAGGCTGGGTGAAACATAGGGCAATTGAACCCAATCTGTTACACTTCCCGAACAATTTATTGATGAGCAGGCACTGAGATGGTTGAAGATTCACAGGAAACGACGCACTTTGGCTTTCGGACTGTCGCCAAAGAGCAGAAAGCCGACATGGTGGCACAGGTATTTCACTCTGTCGCAGCGAAATATGACGTCATGAATGACCTGATGTCGTTTGGCATTCATCGTTTGTGGAAGCGCTTCACCATCGACTGCAGCGGCGTGCGCCGCGGCCAGCGTGTGCTGGACCTGGCAGGTGGCACTGGCGACCTGACGGCAAAATTCTCGCGTCTGGTGGGCGAAACCGGCGAAGTGGTGCTGGCAGACATCAACGCCTCCATGTTGAAAATGGGGCGCGAGAAGCTGCGCAACATTGGCGTGGTCGGTAATGTCAGCTACGTACAGGCTAACGCTGAAGCGCTACCGTTTCCGGATAATTCTTTTGACTGCATCACTATCTCGTTTGGCCTGCGTAACGTAACGGACAAAGAGAAAGCGCTACGCTCTATGTTTCGCGTACTGAAGCCCGGCGGGCGTTTGTTGGTGCTGGAGTTCTCCAAACCGATTATCGAACCGCTCAGCAAAGCTTACGACGCTTACTCAGTCCATATTTTGCCGCGTATTGGCGAAGTGGTGGCGCAGGATGCCGAGAGCTACCGTTATCTGGCAGAATCCATTCGCATGCATCCGGATCAGGACACACTAAAGGGCATGATGGAAGAGGCGGGCTTTGAAAACACCTCATATTACAACCTGACGGCGGGCATCGTTGCCCTGCATCGCGGTTTTAAATTCTGAGGACGTGCTTGTGCCAATGACGCCACTGATTACCGCGACGGCGGAAAAACTCCTCAATACGTTTCTCTGGCGTGATGATGCGCTGAAATCGCAGCGCCAGCGCCTTAAAGGCAAAGTGCTGAAAGTGTCATTGCCCGAGTTCAACTCGCCGCTGGCGCTGGTGTTCAGCGAGCAGCAGATTGATGTGCTCGGTGCGCGTGAGGATGATGCCGATTGCACGGTGACAGCGCGCCTGAGCACGCTGGCAAAGCTGCGTGACAGACAACAGCTGACTAAACTTATTAAAAGCGGCGAGCTGGAAGTACAGGGCGATCTCCAGGTGGTACAGAATTTTGTCGCCCTGATTGATATGGCGGAACTGGATCCCGCAGAACTGCTGGCACCCTATATTGGCGATATTGCCGCAGAAAGCATCGGCAAACTGTTACGGGGTGGTAGCAGCTTCCTGAAAAAACGCTTTGTCCGTAACCAGCAGTACCTTGCTGAAGCACTGACCGAAGAGTGGCGTCTGGCGCCTGGCCCGTTGGAAGTGACGTGGTTTGTTGAAGAAACCGAAGCGCTGGGACGTGAGGTTGAGTTGCTGGCGAAACGGTTAGACCGCCTGGAGGATAAATGACGCCTGGAGAGTTACGGCGCCTCTATTTCATCATCAGGACGTTTTTAGCCTACGGGCTTGATGAGCTTATCCCCAAAATGCGCATTACGCTGCCGCTGCGGATAGGGCGGCGTATGCTGTTCTGGATGCCAAACCGCCATAAGGACAAGTTACTTGGCGAGCGCCTGCGCCTTGCGCT
>JALAGK010000382.1 GCA_022712475.1 Enterobacteriaceae bacterium | reverse complement strand
GGCCCAGCGCGGCTGGCTGCGGCCCATCTCCAGGCGTGAACAAAATGACATCGCCGAGCGCTTTGTGCGCCAACTTGGTATTCGCACGCCGGACATTGAGCAACCGGTGGAGTTTTTGTCCGGCGGGAATCAGCAGAAAGTACTGCTATCGCGCTGGCTATTAACGCGCCCGCAGTTTCTGATCCTGGACGAACCCACGCGCGGCATTGATGTTGGCGCGCATGCTGAAATTGTGCGCCTGATTGAGACCCTGTGCGCTGACGGGCTGGCACTGCTTGTTATCTCATCTGAGCTTGAAGAGCTGGTTGGTTATGCCGATCGCGTGCTGATTATGCGCGATCGCCGCCAGATTGCGGAGATCCCACTGAGCGAGCTTTCCGTCCCGGCCATTATGAATGCCATTGCCGCATAAGGAGCAAACCGTGATGTCAGGGATATTACCTGAAACGCAGCCACCCAGGCGGCGAGCCACCGGTTTTACCGGTTTACCACAGATGATTGCGCTCATGTTGGTGTTGCTGGCAGATAGCCTTGTTGCCAGCAACTTCTTTCATATCGTTTTGCAGGACGGTCGGCTGTTTGGCAGCCCCATTGATATCCTCAACCGTGCGGCACCGGTGGCGATTCTGGCCATCGGCATGACGTTGGTGATTGCGACGGGCGGCATCGACCTGTCAGTGGGCGCAGTTATGGCGATTGCCGGCGCGGTGGCTGGTGCATTGACGGTACAGGGCCACGGGCTGGCACTGGTGCTGGCGGCGGCACTGGGTTCCGGGGCGCTCGCCGGGTTGTGGAACGGCGTTCTGGTGTCGGTTCTCAAAATCCAGCCGTTTGTCGCCACGCTGATCCTGATGGTCGCCGGGCGTGGCGTCGCGCAGCTCATTACCTCAGGGCAGATTGTCACCTTTGATTCCCCGGCACTGTCCTTTCTCGGGAGCGGCACGCTGCTGCTGTTGCCCACGCCGGTGATTATTGTGCTGGTGATGCTGGCATTGTTCTGGGGGCTCACGCGTGGGACCGCGTTGGGGATGTTCATTGAAGCCGCAGGCATCAACATTCGCGCGGCAAAAAACGCCGGGGTGAAAACCCGCACTGTGGTGCTGCTGGCTTATGTGTTGAGCGGGCTATGTGCCGCGGTGGCAGGTGTGATTGTGGCGGCCGATATCCGCGGTGCGGATGCCAACAACGCCGGGCTGTGGCTGGAGTTGGACGCGATTCTGGCGGGGGTGATTGGCGGCGGTTCACTCATGGGCGGGCGCTTTAATATTGTGCTGTCGATTGTTGGCGCGCTGATTATCCAGGGCATGAATACCGGCATTTTGCTGTCTGGTTTTCCGGCTGAGCTTAACCAGGTGGTTAAAGCCGTGGTGGTGCTCTGCGTGCTGATTGTCCAGTCACCGCGCTTTATCGCGCTGCTTAAAGGAGTGCGCCGTCATGATAAAACGTAATCTACCGTTAATGATAACGCTGGCCGTGTTCGTGCTGGGTTATCTGTGGTGTCTGGCACAGTTTCCGGGGTTTGCTTCCACGCGCGTTATCTGCAATATCCTCACCGACAATGCGTTTCTCGGTATTGTCGCGGTCGGGATGACATTTGTTATCCTTTCCGGCGGTATCGATTTGTCGGTTGGTGCGGCTATCGCCTTCACCGGGGTATTTCTTGCCAAAGCCATTGGCGTCTGGGGCCTCTCGCCGCTGGTGGCTTTTCCGTTGGTGCTGGTGATGGGCTGCGCGTTTGGTGCACTGATGGGCTGGTTGATTGATGCCCTGAAAATCCCGGCATTTATCATCACGCTTGCCGGGATGTTTTTCCTGCGCGGCATCAGTTTTTTGCTTTCTGAAGCGTCGCTTCCCATTAACCACCCGCTGTATGACTCGTTGTCGGTACTGGCGTGGCGGATTCCCGGCGGTGGGCGACTGAGCGCCATTGCGATGTTGATGCTGATGGTGGTGGTTCTGGGGATTTTTCTGGCGCACCGTACCCGCTTTGGCAATCAGGTTTACGCCATCGGCGGCAGCGCAGTTTCGGCAAGCCTGATGGGCATTAACACGCGTGGCACGATTGTGCGTGTTTATATGCTCTCAAGCGGGCTTGCTGCGCTGGCGGGCATTGTTTTTTCGGTCTATACCTCGGCAGGTTACGCGCTGGCGGGTGTTGGTGTGGAGCTTGACGCGATTGCCTCTGTCGTGATTGGCGGTACGCTACTTAGCGGCGGCGTGGGTACTGTGTTGGGTACACTGTTTGGCGTAGCGATTCAGGGATTGATTCAGACATGGATTAACTTTGACGGCACGCTCAGCTCCTGGTGGACGCGCATTGCGATTGGTGCACTGCTTTTTATTTTCATTGCCTTACAGCGGGGGCTGACGGTGTTGTGGGAATCACGACAACACGCGCAGGTAAAGCGGGTGGGGGAGAAATAACACGCCTTCCGTGGCGAACGGGCTTCAACTGGCGTTCTGGATGAGCAGAACAATGAAAAAACCCAGCAGCAGAATCAGTATCAGCCAGGACATCTGATAAAAAACGTGCCGGTTAGACAACAGGGCCAGTTTACGCAGCTGTGGCATGGAATAACCACGGTGAAAACGATGAAACGCGATGAGATAGGTGGCACAAAAAATGGGCCAGATAAAGAGTGTCCAGAGCGCGAGTGTTTTTCCTCCGGCAAGCCACAGACATAATGGAATAGCAAAAAATACCGGAACCGAAATTCTTTCGAGTTTTTTTAGTCTTTCCGTGACAATGGCGTCCTGAGAGTCATAGCGATTGGTCATTGTCTTCATATTACGAGGTCTCAGAGAAACGAAGGGAATATCTGTAAATACCATCACAGCTGCAAACGTAAATTATTATCACTACGAAATCTCGTTTGCCGGGCGATACCTGTTATTAGATGACGTAATAGGTTTTGTCATTGTTTAAATCGTGATTTCGGATATTTCAGCATTTTCCAGGGCATCAATAAAGCGGCTCAATATGTTGAGAGTATAATTTTACTGTCCGAATGTTAAACGGGAAGGATACTATCACGTAAATGTTATCTGGGTGAACAAAAGTGAGTGTAAAAAGCTTTTTTTGCTATTTTCTTTGATGAAAATCTCCTAAGTTGCCGGTAACGTTCCCTAAAAGGTCTATCCTTAACGTGACTATTCATGGGGTTTTTATATAAGCAAAGAGAGACAGTCATTTGTTAGCGCTTGAGATGTAACGGTTTAATGTAACGATAAAAAGTGAAGGGAGTTTTTAGCGCGAAAAAAGAATTGATAAGTATGTAGCATATATCTGTACCTGCCCTTTTGCTGGTATGTGGCAAATGACAAGGATTTTAGCGCGACCTTTTCTTTACAAGTAAAATAAAGGGATATTTCAGCAGTTATTCTTTTTAGTAACGCTAATTTATTTACCCTGTATAAAAAGATCTATCGTCGCTATATGGCGACAGTTTCATTG
>JALAGK010000381.1 GCA_022712475.1 Enterobacteriaceae bacterium | reverse complement strand
TGTCCCTGCGACGCGTAAAGAGGTTCGAGTGATTATTTATTAACCACCCGAATTTGTAAAAAATCGGTTGTCAGGTTTCCAGCAGTCCCTGAGCCAGATAACGTGACGTATCAGGCACACCAGGCAGCACAAAGAAATATCCCCCACCAACGGGTTTCACATATTCTTCCAGTGCTTCGCCATTTAAACGTGTTTGTACCGCAATAAAGCCTTTTTCCAGATCGTGCTGGTAGCATACAAATAGCAGTCCCATATCCAGTTGCCCGGATTGCGTCGCACCGCGTGAATAGCTGTAACCCCGGCGCATCATCAGGCTCGACTGGGTTTGTGCCGTACGTGGGTTCGCCAATCGTATGTGGCTGTTAAGCGCAATCACCTCTCCTTTGGGGTCACGGCTATAGTCTGGTTCATCGTGCTCATGCTCCATACCCAACGGCGCGCCGCTGGCCTTGTTACGTCCAAAAATAGTTTCCTGCTCTTTTAGCGGTGTGCGGTCCCAGAATTCAACGCGAAAGCGAATAATACGCACCGCCTGATAGCTGCCGCCCACGGCCCATGCAGGCTCCTGCTGATCTGCGGTCACCCAGATAACGTTATTCATCAGCGCCGTGTCGCTGCTATCGGGATTTGCGCTACCGTCTTTGAAACCCAACAGGTTCACCGGCGTTTCTTTGCCACGACTGCGCGCGGCGTGATCGGAAATGAACCCCTCGCGCTGCCAACGCACGCTGAGTAAATCCGGTGTGTGTTTGATAACGTCACGCAGTGCATGAATCACCGTATCTTGCGTGTTGGCACAAATCTGAATCAACAAGTCGCCGTGACACTGCGCGGCATCCAGCGCATCGTTAGGAAAACGCGACATCTTTTGAAGTGCCCTTGGCCTATGGGCGGCAAGGCCAAAGCGCTCGTCAAACAGCGAACTGCCCACCGAGACGGTCATGGTCAGGTTATCAGGTGCAATGACTGGCCCAAGAATACCAGAATCCTGCGGCGGCATTTGTGGGTTGGGTGTGCCCGGTGCCGGACCACCCGCGGTCAAAAAAGCAATACGTTTTGTCAGCAGACGAAACAGGCGTTCAAGCTCGCTTTTATCACCAGCCAGTACATCGAACGCCACCACCATCATCGCTGCTTGTTGCGGTGTTAACACCCCAGCCTGATGAGAACCATAAAATGGCTGAATCTCATCACGTGCGCCGGGAGCCAGCGTGCCGGGCAACGACTTGCCCGCCGCATGCGTCACCGGGCATCCCCCGGCAACAGCAAGCGTCCCGCTTAATGCGCCCAACCCCTTGAGCAGACGGCGGCGTGCCGGTTGTGGCACGCCGTGAGTAGGTGAATCTTTCGTACGCATTAGTCCAGCCCCAACACGCCACGCAGCAGCGACAGGTCTTCAGCGAGCACAGTTATAGGCCCTTTAAGGGCATTACGATCGACATCGGTAAGCTTGTCATAGCCCTCAAAACCGCCCTGGGTGCGGTATTTGGCAAGAATGGTCTCAACTTTGCTGAAGTTAGCGTCAACTTTTGCTAACAGTGTAACGTTCTCTTTCTTCAGTTCCGGGCGCAGCAGGTCGACTATCTTTTTGGCGCCATCAATATTGGCCTGGAAATCCCACAGATCGGTACGGCTGTAGCGTTCTTCTTCGCCACTGATTTTGGTAGCAGCCACTTCTTCAATCAGTGCCGCTGCGCCCCCAACGACTTTGCCTGGCGGGAAGGCCAGCTCGCTAATACGCTTTTGCAGATCCAACACATCGTCGTTAAGTGCAGTCGCGTATTTTTCCATATCTTTGGTACTGTTATCGGCAAATAGCGCCTTCTCCAGGCGGTGAAAACCGGTAAACTGCGGGTCGCCCGCTTTCTGCTCGTAGTCGTCTTCACGGGCGTCAATGCGGCCATCAAGGTCAGAGAACAGTTCAGCAATAGGCTCTATACGCTCATAGTGTTGGCGCGTCGGTGCGTACAGTGATTTGGCTTTTTCCAGCTCACCGGCTTTAACGGCATCGGTAAACGCTTTGGTACCCGCCACCAGCGCTGCCGTTTGCGCGGTGACATATGCTTTATAATTGGCGATGGTCGCAGAAAGCGCCGCCTGGTCATTCTTCGCCGCTGCGCTATGCCCTGCCAGCGCTTTGACAATCAGCTTGCCTTTGGGGTTAGTAAGCAGGCCGCAGGTCATGTCGTACTCACCGGCCTCCAGATTCGCGGTCATTTTCTGGGTAAAACCTGGTGCAATGTTCTCACGTTCTTCAACCACCATCACGCCTTTAAGGATTTCCCACTCCAGCGCCTTCTGACTGTGATTCTGGATAATAAACTGGGTTTTGCCCGCATTAACCGTTAGCGTCATTGGCTCACACTGTTTATCGTTTACGGTGACCTTAATCTGTGCAATATCGGCGGCCTGCACGCTAAACGCGCTGGCAAGCAGAGAGGCAACGGTCAGGTGCAGTGCGCTGCGGCGAAAAGTGGTCATAAATATCGGTCCTGATTAGTCAATGAGATAAACAAGCAGCGACGGTGCGCCGCCTGAATCAGCGGCTGCCTGAAACCACAGCCGGCGTGCGCGCTGGCAGCATAAACAACACCAGCGCCGGAATTAAATACAGGAAGTACACGGCCACTTCACTGACGCTCGGGCTTTCCTGATAGCCAAAAATGCCCTCCAACAGCGTGCCGGTAAGCGAATGCGTTGAGAGCATTTCGCTGAAGTTAAACGCCATCTGTTGAAAATGATTCCACAGCCCCGCCTCATGAAATGCGCGGATGGCCCCTGCTGCCAGCCCGGCGGCCACGAGCAAAATAAACAGGCTGGT
>JALAGK010000380.1 GCA_022712475.1 Enterobacteriaceae bacterium | reverse complement strand
GGATGTGATAATGACCACCACCATAATTCAAACACCGGCAACGTGAAGCAGGCGGAGCTGGAAACCCGTAATATTAAGCTCCTGACCATTAACGGCCAGCAATTTAAAGATCTCAATAAAAACGGCAAGCTCGATAAATACGAAGACTGGCGCCTCGACAGTGAAACGCGTGCCAAAGACTTAACCAGTCAGATGACGGTAGAAGAAAAAGCCGGGGCGATGATGCACGGCACCATTACGCTTGATGACGCAGGCCGCGTGGATTTCGCCACTACCGATAACGAAATTAGCAACATCTACGTCAATACCTTTATCACCCGTATGGCAGGCAACCCGGCCCATATTTCTGCTGACAATAATAAGTTGCAGGAAACCGCAGAAAATACGCGCCTCGGTATTCCGGTCACTATCAGTACCGACCCACGTAACCATTTTGTCAACGATCCTGAAGCGACGAGTGTTGCTGCAGGCAGTTTCTCCCAGTGGCCAGAAACACTGGGCTTTGCCGCTATTAATGACGCCGCTCTGGTGAAACCCTTTGGTGACATCGCCCGCCAGGAATACCGTGCAGTCGGCATCCATATGGCGCTGTCGCCGCAGGCCGACCTTGCCACAGAGCCACGCTGGGGCCGCATCAACGGCACCTTCGGCGAAGATAACCAGATTGCCAAAAGCCTGACCCAGGCGTATATCGAAGGGTTCCAGAATGGCGGGAGCGGCCTGAATACCGACAGCGTGATTACCGTTGTGAAGCACTTTGCTGGCGGTGGCCCACAGCGTGCCGGTCTCGACCCGCACAACTTCTACGGCAAAGAGCAGGACTACCCGGGCGATAACCTTGAATACCATCTGGTGCCGTTTGAAGGTGCGTTCGCTGCAAAAGGGGCATCAGTCATGCCGTACTACGGCCAGCCAATTGGCCTTTGGTATAACGGCGAGTTGATTGAAGAAGTTGGTTTTGGTTTTAACAAACAGATTCTGACCGACATGCTGCGCGGCCGCTTTGGCTTTAAAGGCGTGATTCTCAGCGACTGGGGCATTCTTGAAACCTGCGTTAATAAATGCGAGACGGGCATCACCGATGAAGACATTGCCGCAGGCGTGTCGCCGTGGGTGGCGGGTATCGGCATGTCCTGGGGCGTAGAAGATCTAACGCGCCAGCAGCGCGTAGTGAAAGCCGTTGAGGCCGGTATCGATCAGTTTGGCGGTACCACCGACTCCAGCGACCTGATTGCCGCTATCAACGAAGAACAGCTTCCTGATGAGGTTATCGACGCAGCGGTGACGCGCATCATGGTACAGAAGTTTGACCTGGGACTGTTTGAGAAGCCATTTGTGGATGAAACTAAAGCCGCGCAGATTGTCGGCAACAGCGAGTTCCAGGCCAAAGCCGATGAGGCCCAGCGCCGTTCTCAGGTACTGCTGAAGAACGACGGCGACATGCTGCCGCTGGCCGTCAGCGGTAAGAAAGTATACCTGCACAACGTGAACGCTACCGTCGCCGCGCGTTATGGCATGGAAGTGGTAGCAACGCCAGAAGAAGCCGAACTCGCCATTCTGCGCGTAGACACGCCGCACGAAAACGATCCGCACTATCCGTTTGGCTCAGTCAACTTTGGCCAACTCGGCTTTGAAGACGCCGATACTCTGGTACCGGAAACGGCCCACAAAGGTGTATATAGCGGCACTGAAGACTACACATTGATTAAGAAAGTCGAAGCGCTCAACATTCCTGTGGTGCTGTCTGTCTACATCGACCGTCCGGCCATCCTCACCAACGTGAAAGACCGTGTGGATGTGCTGATGGCAAACTTCGGCGCTTCTGACGAAGCCGTGCTGGATGTGATTACCGGCAAGAGTAAGGCGCAGGGCACACTGCCGTTCGAACTGCCGTCAAGCTGGCAGGATGTGCTGGATCAGAAACCGGATGTGGCTCACGACACCGCCAATCCGCTCTATGAGATTGGTGCAGGTATCAAGCTGTAATTCCCTCTCTTTAGCCTCAGGCCGGTCAGTGATGTCACTGACCGGCTTTCTTACTTATCAGCTTAATTAAGAATAGACCGTGCTACCGGGCGTAGCTCTCAACCACAACGCTATATGCTGGCGGTTTGATAAGCATCAGAGGGACTTGTATGATAAGCCGCGAATACCGCGTTGGCCGCACAGGGTGATACATGCTTGACGTAAAGTTAAGGGAAATGAACAGCAGCTTGTCCGTCAGAGAACGCATGGTCGCCGATTATATCCAGGCGAATCAGGTCTCACTGAAAAACATGAGTATTCAGACACTGGCAAAAATTAACAGTGTCAGCACCACCACCATTTTGCGCCTGTGCCATAAACTTGGCTATAACGGCTTCAGCGACTTAAAAATTGACCTTATTTCCGCGTCCGGCAGCCCTAAAAAAGATGATGTGTTGCAAGAAGATATTCATCTTAATGACGCTGTCGAAACCGTTAATGCAAAAATTCTTGCGATTGAAAAGTCATCCCTAGATGAAACCCACGCCATTATGAAGGCGGAACAACTTGAGGCCGCCACACGACTTATCCGCCAGAGCAATAAAATCGTTGTTTATGGCGCTGGCAGCAGCGGCCTGGTGGGCAAAGAGCTGGAATACCAGCTTATCAAAATAAAAAAAGACGTCAGCTGTCACCTCGACAGCACCATTCAGCTGAGCATAGTGAACACGCTGGATAAAAACGATCTGGTGATTATTATTTCTCACTCCGGGGAAAACCACGACGGTGTGCGCCTGTTAACTGCAGCGCAAGCGCTTGGTGTGCCGTCAATCGCTATCACACGCATGGGCCAGAGCCGTATCTCTGCCCTCGCGTCAATGAGTCTGCATACCATTGCCAGTGAAAGCGCATCACGCCTGATTCCTATCCGCTCAAAAATCTCGCAGCTTTCCGTCATCAATATGCTGGTCACGAATTTATTCATCCAGCAATACGATGAGCGCCTGCTCAAACAAGTTCAGAACCGTGCGGAACGCATCTATAACCAGAAAAAGTAACGCTGCGCCCACGTCAGCGTTATTTCCTCACGCCCCAGCCTGTTAACGCACCTTCATTTTCCCGTCTCGCCCAATGAAGGGTGACTGGCTTCACACAATCAATAATTG
>JALAGK010000379.1 GCA_022712475.1 Enterobacteriaceae bacterium | reverse complement strand
GTCCAACTCGTCAGACCAGGAAGCAACGATCCGCCCTAATTTGAACCCATAAGTGTGAAGCCCGTCATAAAAAAGTGTCTTAAATAGACCCACCCGGCGAAAGGGTAAATCCTAAATCGAGCATTTTTGGCGTGATGGTTTCACCGCGGATCCTGGCCAACAGTCGCTCGGCGCCAATACGTCCCATGCGCTCACGCGGCGTCAGTACGCTCGCAAGTTTAGGCTCCATCACCTGACCAATATCGTGGCCGTGGAAGCCAGCAATCGCCATATCATCAGGGATACTCAACCCAAGGCGGCGGCATTCAAAGGCCGCGCCAACGGCAAGGTCATCGTTAGTACAGAAAATGCCGTTGAGTTGCGGATACTCGCGCCGGGCCTGGCGAAACAGCTCAATGCCTGACGAGTACGACGACGACTGCTCGGCCATCACACTGTAAGGCGTGAGACCCGCATCGCGCATGGCCTGCTCATAGCCCTGCTGTTTCATGATGGTACGCTCATCCAGGCGCGCACCGAGGTAAGCGACATTTTGCTTGCCGCATTTCAGGATGGCGGCCGTCATCTGGCGGGCTGCTTCAAAGTTATCAAATCCCACGGCAATATCGAGACACGGGGAAACGCTGTCCATCAGCTCCACCACCGGAATGCCTGCCACCTCAATCATTTTGAGTGTGCGCGGTGTGTGGGTGCGTTCAGAAAGAATCAGACCGTCAATATTCCACGACAGCATCGACTCAAGACGCTCTTCTTCCAGATCCGGTTTATAGCCATAGTGCGCCAGCATGGTCTGGTAGCCGTACGTATCCAGCACGCTTTCCACACCGCGCAACACCTCGGCAAAGACCTGGTTGGTTAACGACGGCAACAGCACGCCAATGGCACGGCTGGTGGCGTTGGAGAGAATATCCGGCGCGCGGTTGGGAATGTAGCCCAGCTCGTCCAGCGCGGCGGCAATTCTTGAACGCAATGCAACCGATACCTGCTCGGGGTTACGCAAAAAACGGCTGACCGTCATTTTTGTGACGCCTACTTTGTCAGCAACATCCTGAAGTACCGGTCTTTTCTTTTTCATCGTCCTGAAGCGCTTACACTGTGATTATCGCCCCAGTGTAGCATGGACAAGGCTCAACCTTCCCCTGTTAAGGAGAAGGTTGAAGACCGTCACTATTCAATAAGCCTACTTAGCACGCTTATTGCCCGTCACGCTTAGACCGGCGGCAGGTCAAACAGCAGCACTTCGCTGGCCGTATCGGCGTGAATCGAAATCGCCTGCTCGTCCCAGATAGCCAGGCCATCGCTGGTAGTCGCTTTGGTACCGTTAATGGATACGTTTCCTTTGACCACCTGAATCCACACGCGCCGGTTAGCCGCAATCGGATAAACCGACTGTTCGTCTTTCGCCAGCGCCCAGCGCGAAAGCTCCATATCCTGATAGACCTTAAGCGAACCGTCACGGGCATCCGGCGACAGCACCAGCTGGCGGCCCTGCGGCGCATCAAAACGACGCTGCTCGTAGCGCGGCGTGATACCGGTTTTTTCCGGGATAATCCAGATCTGGTACAGACGCAGCGGTTTGTCTGCATCCGGGTTGTATTCTGAGTGGCGCACCCCGGTGCCAGCGCTCATAATCTGGAATTCACCCGCAGGCACCTGCTCTTTATTGCCCATGCTGTCCTGGTGCTCTACCGCCCCTTCCAGCACATAGGTCAAAATTTCCATGTCTTTGTGTGGATGGGTACCAAAGCCCTGGCCTGCATCAATCACGTCTTCATTAATCACGCGCAGTGCGGAGAAGCCCATAAAGTTTGGGTCGTAATAGTCAGCAAAAGAGAACGTATGCCAGCTGTCGAGCCAGCCGTGGTTAGCATGGCCGCGATCGTTAGCTTTGCGTAAGAAAATCATGATGTACCCCCTCGTTTTGTCGATGGATACAGTGTGGCCCCACAGCCGCCAGGATGATAGTGGGTGAAAATTGACGCCTCTGTTCAAAAAATATGAATGACGGTAGCCGCGGTTCGCACAGAGCAAAGGGCCAGGGGTAGGCAAAATCACCGGTACGGGGTTCAATTTTGCTGATAGGGTTTCTGGCAGGTAAAAAAAAGCCAGCGCAAGGCTGGCTAAGATAATACTGGAAGCAATGTGAGCAATGTCGTGCTTTCAGGTTTGCACCGCGGGGGTCTCCCCTGAACGCACGGCAATAATAATCATTATCATTCGCATGTGTCCAGATCTTTTTAAAAAAAATGCGGTTGATTTCACGGGAAAAGTCAATGATGTTTAAAGGGTTTATCTTACTCACTGAGGAAAAGGCATGAAAAGCTTGGTTATCCGGCATGCGCAGGCCAGCGATGCCGATGCGCTTTACCGCATTAACGCCGCGCAGGAGGTTTATCCGGACACGCTACAGCTGCCGCATCCCTCGCCGCTACTGTGGCAGGAGCGGCTGGCACACAACCTACCGGGCCTGTATAACCTGGTCGCGTGCGATGAAGGCAGCGTGGTCGGGCACCTGACCCTGGAAGTGGAACAACGCCCGCGTCGCAGTCATGTGGCAACCTTTGGCCTGAGCGTTGCACCACCACACCAGGGCAAGGGCGTGGCGTCAGCCCTGATGCATGAAATGATTAACTTATGTGACAACTGGTTGCGGGTGGAGCGCATTGAGCTGACCGTTTATGCCGATAACGCTGCCGCCGTGAGACTGTATCGCAAGTTTGGCTTTGAGGTGGAAGGCACAGCTCCCCATTACGCGCTACGTAACGGCGAATACGTAGACGCGCTTTATATGGCACGCATTAAGCGGTTACGTTGAGCCGGCAGCATACTGCCGGGTTTTTATACCGTTAATATCCTGCCGTTAAATCACCCGGCGTGCGCGGGTCCGATGCGCCGGTCAGCCTGCCGTCAGGCGCTATCATAATGCTTTGCGTACTGCCCATCGCCGCCTCCACGCTGACCTTATAGCCCTTCTCCTGCAGCAGTTTTAGCGTGTCCGGACTGAAGCCTTTTTCCACCCGAAGCGTATCCGGCAGCCACTGATGATGAAAGCGCGGCGCGCTGCTGGCTTCGGCCACGTTCATACCAAAATCAATAGTATTAAGCACCATTTGTAGCACAGTCGTGATAATACGGCTGCCGCCTGGGCTACCCGTGACCAGCCAGGTTTTCCCCTCTTTCACCACAATAGTGGGCGACATTGACGACAATGGCCGTTTACCTGGGCCAACTGCATTCGCCTCACCGCCCACCAGCCCGTAAACGTTAGGCGTACCGGGTTTGGCCGAGAAATCGTCCATCTCGTTATTCATCAGAATCCCGGTACTACCTGCCACAATGCCGCTACCAAAGGTGGTATTAAGCGTATAAGTTACTGCTACCGCGTTACCGTCTTTGTCTACCACGGAGAAATGAGTGGTCTGGGGGCTCTCATAAGGAGCGAGGTTACCCGGCTTTATCTGCTCAGACGGACGTGCTTTATCAACATCAATCTGCCTGGCCAGAGATTGCGCGTAGGCTTTGCTGGTGAGTGAGCGCCACGGTACCGCAACAAAATCCGGGTCACCGAGAAACTGCGAGCGGTCCGCGTAGGCGTATTTCTCCGCCTCCGCCACCAGCGTCATGGCATCAGCGCTGCCAAAGCCGTATTTCGCCAGTTCGAAGTTTTCGAGGATGTTGAGGATCTGCACGATGTGAATACCGCCTGATGACGGTGGTGGCATGGAATATACCTGGTAGCCGCGATAGTCACCGCTAATTGGCGTGCGCTCTACCGCCTTGTAACGAGCCAGATCGGTCTTATCAAGCAGTCCACCGTTTGCCGCCATTTCGGCGGCGATTTGCTCGGCAATCTCGCCTTTGTAGAAGGCATCCGGGCCGTGTTCAGCTATCAGCGCAAGGCTTTTTGCCAGGTTCGCCTGCACCAGTCGTTCTCCTTTTGCCAGCGGCTGGCCGTTCTTCCAGAAAATGGCTTTGCTGTTGGCGTGCTGGGGTAAGACTTCGCTGCCGTACTGGCGCAGGTCATCGGCCAGCGCGTCATTCACAATGAATCCCTCTTGCGCCAGCGTAATGGCAGGCATCATCACAGAACGCAGCGGTAGCGTGCCGTATTTCTCCAGCGCCAGGGCAAAGCCCGCAACCGTGCCTGGCGTACCGGATGCCAGATGTGACGTGAGCGACTTTTTGCTGTCGGCATTGCCCTGCGCATCAAGAAACATATCGCGCGTAGCGCGTGCGGGTGCCATTTCACGAAAATCGATAGCCACCGTTTTACCCGCGTTGGTGCGCAGCAGCATAAATCCACCGCCGCCGAGGTTGCCCGCCTGCGGGTGTGTAACCGCTAACGCAAAACCCACCGCTACCGCCGCATCCACCGCATTGCCGCCGCGCTTAAGCACCTCTACGCCCACCTGTGTAGCAGTAGCATCAACCGATGCCACCATGCCGTTTTGCGCACGCACCGGGTGAAAGACATCCTCTTCTACGCCATAAGAGACCGGTGGTGCGGCCATTAGCTGGAAACTCGCTACCAGCATCGTGCCAATAACCCACTGCTTAACCATTATTTTTCTCCTGCCTGGTTTTGCGTTTAAGCCTGGCCCAGAACAGTCAAAAAAGCATCACACTGGTAAAAAGCGAGTAAACTTAAACGATGCTCTACAGGAGGAAACAACGATGAAAACAATGCTCATGGTCATCGCAGCACTGCTGCCGCTAAGTGCCCTTGCTCAGCCGCTTACGCCGCAACAGCAGCAGCAAAGCAACGACGCCCGGATGATAAACCCCAGCCAGCAGCGTCAGCAGCAGGAGATGCAGCTTAATCAGAGCCAGCAGCAGAGTATGCTAAGGCAGAGCGTGCAGAACCAGCAACAGCGTCAGCAGCAGAGTCTGCAAAACCAAATTCAGAGTAACAATAACCTGATTCAGGATTCACAGCCGGGAAAGCTTCTTCCCCGCGGTGAGCAACCTCTGCCAAATACTAACGGCGGGATGCTGAACGGCGGGGGCAGTAATGGCCAGCAACATATGCTGCAAGAAAAGGTGAATGGGGACATGTTGCACCCTGGTGGCGGGGTGAGTGGCGGCACACTGGTGGTGCCGAGTGAGAGTGGGCCGCGGTAGCTGATGCTTTAGCACTGGTATTTTGTTTGGCTGACGCCAGGTAGCGGATTGTGAGGTTGTAGGTTGTTTCGCTCGTAGTTAGTTGGATGATGTGAAAGTGGGACTGTGGAATGTTCCGTTCACTCGAAGCCTGGCAACTCATGGGGCTTCATCTGCGGTGAACGGGTTAAGGAGCGCTCCCGCGCGCTCCTTAACAATCCTCGCGGCCCCGCAAAGAAATCGCCGCTTCGCGGTGCACTCACCTCCCGGCCCTCAGCCTGCGGTCGGCTCTACTCGACGTCCTGTCTCGTTTCGCCTCAGCCCGCCATCCATGGCGGGCTGACCTTGTCTTCCGGCCTTCGGTTCGCCGATTTCAGCGGGGGTCAGCAACCCCACACTGCAAGCCTGTGCTCTCTAATAGCTAAGATTGGCGCTGAAATGCCGCTGCGCGGTGCACTCACCTCCCGGCCCTCAG
>JALAGK010000378.1 GCA_022712475.1 Enterobacteriaceae bacterium | reverse complement strand
CGGTGAAGTGAAGCGTGAAGACATGTCGATGCAGGCGATTCGCCACTGGGCGGACACTCACAGCCCGGCTGAAGTGCGTGAGTTGCTGGAGCAAAACCCGTCGTTTGTTTTCTTCCAACCGAAGTCATTTGCGCCTGTCAAAGGGGCTAGCGCCGTACCGCTCATTGGCCGCGCCTCGGTTGCCTCCGACAGAAGTATAGTGCCTGCGGGTACCACCATTCTGGCAGAAGTGCCGCTTCTGGATAACAACGGAAAGTTTCGTGGTCAGTATGAACTGCGCGTGATGGTGGCGCTGGACGTAGGCGGGGCGATTAAAGGCCAGCACTTTGATATTTACCAGGGCATTGGCCCGGAAGCTGGTCACCGTGCAGGATGGTATAATCACTACGGACGCGTCTGGGTGCTGAAACCGGCGCCTGGTGCGGGTAGTTCGCTGTTCACCAGCCTGTAACGCTGATTCTGATTTGATGGCACGGGCTGACTTGTCGGCCCGCTTTATTTTCTGAGGTTTTGTTTCATGGTAGTCAATCTTAGTGACGCCTGGCTCCAGCGCTTTGGCGGTACGGCCCGCCTTTATGGGCGCGATGCGCTGCAGGTTTTTGCTGGATCGCATGTTTGTGTGGTGGGTATTGGCGGCGTGGGCAGTTGGGCGGCAGAAGCGCTGGCGCGTACGGGCATTGGTGCTATCACGCTTATTGATATGGATGATGTGTGTGTTACCAATACTAACCGCCAGATTCATGCGTTGCGTGACACCGTTGGCCAGGCCAAAGGCGAAGTCATGGCCGAGCGTATCCGTTTGATAAACCCGGAATGCCGTGTGAACGTGGTGGATGATTTCGTTACTGTCGATAACGTCGCACAACTGCTGGACCAGAATTTTAGCTATGTGATTGATGCTATCGACAGTGTGCGTCCTAAGGCCGCGCTGATTGCGTTTTGTCGGCGTAACAAGATCCCGCTGGTCACTACCGGCGGCGCGGGCGGGCAAATCGATCCTACGCAGATTCAGGTCGCCGATCTGGCGAAAACCATTCAGGATCCGCTGGCAGCCAAGCTTAGAGAGCGGCTCAAAAGCGATTTTGGCGTAGTGAAAAACAGCAAAGGCAAACTCGGCGTAGACTGTGTTTTCTCGACTGAAGCCCTGGTGTATCCACAAGCTGACGGTTCGGTTTGTGCAGCGAAAAGCAGTGCTGAAGGGCCAAAGCGCATGGACTGTGCCTCTGGCTTTGGCGCTGCGACGATGGTGACTGCCTCATTCGGCTTTGTAGCGGTGTCGCACGTGCTGAAAAAAATGATGGCGAAAGCGGCGCGCGAACGCGCCTGATGCTGTGTTACTGCGCCGTTATCTGGCGCACGCGCTGTGCCAGTGCGCTCAGGCCCTGGCTTCGTGATGCGCTTAGCTCGGCACTGAGACCCAGTTCGTCAAACAGCGCCAGCGGGTCCTGTTGGCGAAGTTCTTCTGGTTGTTTGCCTTCAATGGCAGTGAGCAATACCGCGAGTAGGCCGCGCACAATGCGGCCCTCGCTGTCGCCATAAAAGTGCAGCCGTCCGTCGTTGTTCGACGTGTAGCCCAGCCAGACCCGGTTCTCACAACCTCGTACCTCAATCTCTTCACGCTTGAGTTCCTCTGACAGCGCAGGGAGCTGTTTGCCGAGTAGAATCAGCTGACGATATTTATCTTCCCACTGTGTTAGTGGGGTGAAAATAGCGCGCAGGTCGTCGGCGCTAATGGTACTGCCAAACGGGTGGCCGGACAGAAAAGCGCTTGTCATTATCAATCTCCCAGTAATTCCAGCGCCCGGTCAACGGCCTGAATCAGACACTCGACATCGTGCTGAGTGTTATAGGGTGCGAAAGAAGCGCGCAGCGTACCATTGACGCCAAGCGCCGCCAGCAGAGGTTGGGCGCAGTGCTGTCCTGCCCGCAATGCCACGCCGGCTTTAGCCAGTAACGTGACCATATCGCCATGATGAATGCCTGCAAAATCAAAGGCCAGCAGGCTGGAGTCCTGACAGCGGAAGCTGCGAAAACCAGGGCGTTTCGCCAACTCATCTTCTGCAAGCGTTGCCAGGCCGCGACTGTAGTTCTCAGCCTGCACCATATCGTTGTCGGCAAGCCACTCCAGCGCGGCGCTCAGGCCAGTCACGCCGGCAATATTGGGCGTGCCTGCTTCGAACCGGTAGGGCGGGGGTTGCATGCTGAAGCCATCAAAAGAGACTTCAGTAATCATTTTGCCGCCACCGAGCCACGGTGCCATCTCTGCCAGTAGCGTCGCTTTGCCGTACAGGGCGCCAATACCGGTTGGGCCATAGAGCTTATGGCCGGAGAATGTATAAAAATCAATATCAAGAGCCTGGACATCAGGTGGGCAGTGCACCGCCCCCTGCGCACCATCGACCATGACAATGACATTGTGCGCATGGGCGAGCGTTATTGCCCGGGCAAGATCCGGGCAACCTCCGGTCACATTGGACATTTGCCCTAATGCCAGTACGCGGCTGCGGGCATTAAAGAGTGCGGGAAGTAATGAGAGGTCAGGCAACCTGTCTGCCCCGATGGGCAATTTCACCACTTTCGCGCCCGTCTGCTGCGCGACCATCAGCCAGGGCACCAGGTTAGCATGGTGCTCGGTTTCACTCACAATGATTTCATCGCCAGGTTGCAGGCGTGGGCGTGCCCAGCTTTGCGCCACCATATTAATGGCTTCTGTTGCGCCGCGGGTCCAGACGATTTCTTCAGCGTTGGCGGCATTGAGCAGGCGAGCGACCGCTTCGCGCGCAGCTTCGTACTGTGTGGTCAGACGCTGAGCCGCGCCATACTGGCTACGGTGCACGCTGCCTGAGCTAACCGAATAGAATTGCTGGCTGGCCTCAATAACCGCCAGCGGCTTGAGCGCGGTTGCTGCACTGTCGAGATAAACACCGGCATCCGCCAGCGCCGGAAAGTGCTCGCGAAAGCGGGTGGGATTAAAAGCTGTCATGATTTTCCTCACGTAGTCACGAGACTGTGACGCATTTCACGGCAGGGTACAAGCGTCCAGGAACAGTCTCCAATCCACAGCGCCAGCTGGAAAATGTTCCAAAGTGGATTATGCTAAATAGTAACGGGTTAAACTATCAGCCTGTTACCAGGACTAATGTTATCAGCATTAAACGCTACAAGGAGAAAACAATGATGAAGACTGCTGCTTTGATTGGTGCGGGTATTATGGCCTTAACGCTGACTGCCTGCTCTGGCCCGAACTATGTGATGCATACCAACGATGGTCGCTCAATTGTCTCTGAAGGTAAGCCTCAGACCGACAGCGATACGGGTATGATTAAGTACAAAGACGCTAACGGCAACAAACAGCAAATCAACCGCGCCGATGTGAAAGAAATGGTTGCCCTTGAGTGATTTGTGGATAAAAAAAAGCACCGCATTCTTGCGGTGCTACATTAATCACTATGGACAGACAGGGTAAATGTACAGGAAGTGAAAAAGTGGCATTTAACTGCCTCGGTCTGAATAGCAGACCCAATGCAAACACAACAACACAACATCACAACCGTAAGCCAAAAGCCCCGACCATGTCAGGAAGCTTTTCGTTCCGGCTCAGGAAGTGGCGCCACTATAGGTATTTACTGGAGTATGCTCAACGGACAATTTATAATGTCTCAGATAAAAAAAACTAATAGGTGAAAATTGTTGCCTGTTTGTTGTTTTCCTTAACGTTTAGCATACAAATCCATGTCCAAGCGATTGCCTCCTTTAAATTCATTACGTGTCTTTGATGCGGCTGCCCGCCACCTTAGCTTTACTAAGGCGGCTGAGGAGCTGTTTGTGACTCAGGCTGCGGTAAGCCACCAGATCAAGTCGCTTGAGGACTTCCTCGGGCTGAAGTTGTTCCGCCGCCGCAACCGCTCTTTGCTGCTCACAGAAGAAGGGCAGAGCTATTTCCTCGATATAAAAGAAATTTTCTCACAGCTCACGGAAGCCACGCGTAAACTTCAGGCGCGTAGTGCCAAAGGGGCGTTGACGGTGAGTCTGCTCCCAAGCTTTGCCATACAGTGGCTGGTGCCGCGCCTGACGAGTTTTAATGCCGAATGGCCCGGCATTGATGTGCGTATCCAGGCGGTTGACCGTGAAGAAGAGAAGCTCGCCGATGATGTGGATGTCGCGATATTCTATGGCCGTGGTAACTGGCCGGGGCTACGGGTCGAAAAACTGTATGCGGAATACTTGCTGCCGGTATGTTCGCCTTTGTTGATGACTGGCGATAAAGCGCTGAAAACGCCCGAGGATTTGGCTCGTCACACACTGTTGCACGACGCGTCACGACGCGACTGGCAGGCCTATACGCGCCAGCTTGGTCTTAATCATATTAATGTGCAGCAGGGACCCATTTTCAGCCACAGCGCGATGGTGTTACAGGCAGCCATTCACGGACAGGGCGTGGCGCTGGCAAATAATGTAATGGCACAGTCGGAGATTGAGGCCGGTCGTCTGGTCTGTCCATTTAACGATGTACTGGTCAGTAAAAACGCTTTTTATCTGGTATGCCATGACAGTCAGGCAGAACTGGGTAAAATAGCGGCTTTCCGGCAGTGGATCCTGGCGAAAGCGGCCAGTGAGCAGGAAAAGTTTCGCTTTCGCTATGAGCAATAATTACCTCACGCGTGCATCATGCGCGCCATAACCAGGGTTGCATCATGACCAGCCGTTTTATGTTAATTTTTGCCGCTATCAGCGGCTTTATCTATGTTGCACTGGGCGCTTTCGGTGCACACGTACTGAGTAAATCTCTGGGTGTTCTGGAGATGGGGTGGATACAGACCGGGCTACAGTACCAGGCCTTTCACACGCTGGCCATTCTTGGGCTGTCCGTGGCAATGCAGCGACGTATCAGTATCTGGTTTTACTGGAGTAGCGTTTTTCTGGCGCTGGGTACGGTGCTGTTTAGCGGCAGTCTGTATTGCCTGGCGCTTTCTCATTTGCGCCTGTGGGCGTATGTTACGCCAGTCGGTGGGGTGAGTTTCCTTGCAGGCTGGGTTTTAATGCTGATTGGCGCACTGCGCCTGAAACCAAAAGGTGTTGTGCATGAATAAGGTGATTCTTTACTGCCGCCAGGGATTTGAAAAAGAGTGTGCGGCGGAAATCACCGATAAAGCGGCGCAGTCTGACGTGTTCGGTTTTGCCCGCGTGAAAGACAATAGCGGCTATGTGATTTTTGAGTGTTATCAGGCTGAAGACGCTGACAAACTTGTGCGCAGTCTGCCGTTCAGCTCGCTTATTTTTGCCCGTCAAATGTTTGTAGCAGGTGAGTTGTTAAAGGATTTGCCGCCAGAAGATCGTATTACGCCCATTGTAGGTATGCTACAGGGCGTGGTGGAAAAGGGCGGTGAGTTGCGGGTGGAAGTTGCAGACACCAACGAAAGCAAAGAGCTGATGAAGTTCTGCCGCAAGTTCACAGTGCCGCTGCGTGCCGCACTGCGTGAATCAAAGGTGCTCACGAACTACGAAACAACAAAGCGCCCCGTCGTGCATGTCTTCTTTGTAGCACCTGGCTGTTGCTATTGCGGCTATTCATACAGCCACAATAACTCCCCTTTCTATATGGGTATTCCGCGCCTGAAGTTCCCGTCCGATGCACCAAGCCGCTCCACGCTTAAGCTTGAAGAGGCTTTCCACATCTTTATTCCGGCAGACGAGTGGGACGAGCGACTGGCAAACGGTATGTATGCCGTCGATCTTGGTGCCTGCCCAGGGGGCTGGACTTATCAACTGGTTAAACGCAACATGTGGGTCTATTCCGTCGATAACGGACCGATGGCCCAGAGCCTGATGGATACCGGACAGGTGACCTGGCTGCGTGAAGATGGTTTTCGCTATCGCCCCGATCGTAATAACATTTCCTGGATGGTATGCGATATGGTGGAAAAGCCGGCCAAAGTTGCGGCGCTGATGGCGCAGTGGCTGGTAAACGGTTGGTGCCGTGAAACCATTTTCAACCTGAAGTTACCAATGAAAAAGCGTTACGAAGAGGTGTCGCAAAATCTCGCGCAGATCCGTGAGAAGCTTGAGGCACAGGGGATTAACGCTCAGATTCAGGCTCGCCAGCTGTACCATGACCGTGAAGAAGTGACAGTGCACGTACGTCGTATCTGGGCGGCAGTGGGTGGACGTCGCGACGAGCGCTAACGTGTCAGGCGCAACTGCTGTAAGTTACCGTTAAGCGTAAGGTTAGTATGCAGCCGTGAGACATCGCGGCTGATAAACGCCAGCTCCCGGTGTTCTGTGAGTTTCTTACGCCATTTTTCGGCCACGTTGTCCAGATTGGCATACAGCGTCTCCAGCGTGGAATATTCCTCAAGTAGCACCGCTGCGCTTTTCCCTCCAATGCCCGGCACGCCGGGTATTTTGCTGCTGCTTATGCCTGCCAGTCCCCAAAAATCAGGCAGCTGGGATGCTTGTACGCCAAATTCCGCCTGTACAAACGGCGCGTCCAGCCAGCGTTTCTGGAAATAGTCACGCAGACGGATGTGAGGAGAAAGCAGCTGGCAATAGCCTTTGTCAGTAGAGATGATAGTGACGTTGGCACCGGCATCGGCAACCCGAACGGCCAGAGTAGCAGCCAAATCATCGGCCTCCTCCCCCTTTGTTGACCAGCACTGTACTCCGCGTTGGATGAAGATTTCGCGTAAATGAGGAAGTTCCTGAATTAATGTCGCAGGTGGCGGGGTTCGCCCAGCTTTATATTCTGGTAGACGTTGGTACCGCCAGCTCTGGTAACGTTCATCGTCATCAAACACTGCAACGGCATGTGTGGGATTGCTGTGAATAATGAGCTGATCCAGTACACTCAGGCAGCTTTGCGCACAGGGAGAACCTTGCACAGCGTGGATACGCCGGATCAGGTTTAAAGCATCAACGATTAAAAGATGAGCCGCCATATATTCTCCTACACGAAAATTCGTCATTATTCTGTCATTTTTAACCTCATCGCGACAGCACTTACCGATTTTATGTGGTTTGCTGCGTTAAAT
>JALAGK010000377.1 GCA_022712475.1 Enterobacteriaceae bacterium | reverse complement strand
GGTATGGGGAATGGGATTACGGGCTTGAGCAAATAAAGGTGTTTATTGAAGGTCTTTGTGAACGTTAAAAAATTCTATTTCGAGTCAGAAATAGCGCTGTCCTACAAATAATAATCGGATAATGAATGTCCGGTCAGGAGAGTATATGTTAGATGCATATAATAAGCATAAGGAAGAGCGTGCAGCAATGGGCATTGCGCCCAACCCGTTAACGGCCAGGCAAACGGAAAGTCTCATAAACGCCCTTGTTAATAATGAGCCGTGCGATCGCCAACAGTTAATAACGTTACTGACGTACTGTGTCCCTCCGGGCGTTGATCCTGCTGCCAGGGTCAAAGCCGAATTTCTGTATAAAATTACTAAGCAGGAAAATACTATTGCAGAGATTTCCGTTGAACGAGCGATTGAGTTACTCGGGACAATGCAGGGTGGATATAATATCCAACCGCTGATTGAACTGCTTGATCATTCAGTTTGGGCTCCCCTTGCAGCAGAACAACTGCGCTTTACTCTCCTGATTTTTGAGAAATTCAACACGATTGCGCGCAAGGCAACAAACGGTAATGTGTGGGCAAAAAAGGTTATCGAGTCCTGGGCTAATGCCGACTGGTTCACACAACGTCATTCTCTGGCGGAAAAAATCACATTAAAAGTCTTCAGGGTATCAGGAGAAACAAACACCGACGATTTATCGCCCGCGCAGGAGGCCTGGTCGCGCCCGGATATTCCGTTACATGCGCTTTCTATGCTGCGAACACCGCGTGATGGCGTACTGCCTGATGAGCCAGGCGTGCGCGGTCCTCTGCAACAGCTTGAAGCGCTAAAAACTGAAAAATATCCGTTGGTGTATGTGGGTGATGTCGTGGGTACGGGCTCTTCACGTAAGTCCGCAACAAACTCCATTTTGTGGCATATCGGTAACGATATCCCTTATGTACCAAATAAACGCAGCGGCGGATTTGTAATTGGCGGAAAAATTGCCCCCATTTTTTTCAACACGCTGGAGGATTCCGGCGCGTTACCGATTGAAATGGATGTCTCAGGTCTGGCGAGCGGGATGCTTATCGACCTTTATCCCTACAAAGGCGAAATTCGGGAAAGCCATAATCAGCAGCTTCTTGCTTCCTTTACGTTGAAGACAGATGTATTGCTTGATGAAGTTCAGGCAGGAGGACGGATCCCGTTAATTATTGGGCGTAGCCTGACTGCCAGGGCGCGTGACTATCTGCAATTACCGCCTTCAGAGTGCTTTCGTCAGCCAAAAGCGCCTGAGCCTTCAACGAAGGGCTTTACCCTGGCGCAGAAAATCGTTGGCAAAGCGTGCGGGGTTGCGGGCGTTCGGCCCGGCCAGTATTGCGAACCTAAAATCACTACCGTGGGTTCCCAGGATACGACAGGGGGAATGACGCGTGATGAGCTTACCGATTTGGCTTGCTTAACGTTTTCAGCCGACCTCGTTATGCAGTCTTTCTGTCATACGTCGGCGTACCCCAAATCGGTGGATGTCACCCTCCATGAAACGCTGCCACAGTTTATAACCAGCCGCAACGGTGTGGCACTCAAACCGGGCGATGGCATTATTCACTCCTGGCTTAACCGCATGCTGATTCCGGATACGGTGGGGACAGGGGCAGATTCTCACACGCGTTTCCCGCTGGGCATTTCTTTTCCGGGTGGGTCTGGACTGGTTGCTTTTGCTGCTGCGACCGGGATCATGCCTTTGGATATGCCAGAGTCGGTTCTGGTGCGTTTTACAGGCAAAATGCGCAAAGGCATCACATTGCGGGATTTAGTTCATGCTATTCCCTTTTATGCCATCAGGCAGGGATTGCTGACCGTTGAGAAAACCAATAAACGCAATATTTTTTCAGGGCGGATCCTTGAGATTGAAGGGCTTGAGAGCCTGACGGCCGAACTGGCTTTTGAGCTGGCCGATGCCTCCGCAGAGCGCTCTGCGGCCGCCTGCGTATTACGGCTCGAAGAAGAAAACGTTGCGCAATATCTACGCTCAAATGCCGCATTGTTACGCTGGATGGTCAACCAGGGGTACCAAAATGCCGCTACCCTGGAAGCGCGCATTGCTCAAATTGAGGCATGGCTGGCTAACCCATCCCTGCTCAGGGCCGATGCCGATGCTGAGTATGCGGCCGTTATCAATATCGATCTGAGTGAAATCACTGAGCCTATCGTCTGTGCGCCAAACGATCCCGATGATGTCAGATTGTTATCCGAGGTTGCCCGCTCGCCCATTGATGAAGTCTTTATTGGTTCCTGTATGACGAATATCGGGCATTTTCGTGCTGCCGGGAAAATCATGGCGGATTCAAAAGACATTCCGGTACGGCTGTGGTTAGCTCCACCGACGAAAATGGATGCACAGCAACTTTCCAGCGAGGGATATTTTAATAAATTCATTCAGGCCGGGGCCAGAATTGAGGCAGCAGGATGTTCCCTGTGTATGGGTAATCAGGCCCGCGTACGTGAGGGAAGCAATGTGGTGTCCACCTCAACCCGTAATTTTCCGCATCGGTTGGGTACCAACGCCAGCGTATTCCTCGCTTCTGCGGAATTGAGCGCTATTGCGGCTATCATCGGCAAAATGCCGACAGTGGAGCAATATTTCTGGCACATGGATAACATTGAGAAAACCCGTGACGATACTTACCGGTATCTCAATTTCGATCAATTGCCCGAATATCAGCCGGTAACCAGGAAAGCAATTGATGTTGTCAGTTTATAACGCTTTCCTTTCGCGTTAATAAACTGGGATACATTAATTTTCCACTGCCCAGCAGACGTTTCGCCTGCAAAGAAACGTCTGCTCTCAAGGAATGAAAGTCGTCTGGGTGAAATATGATGAAATCAAAAGCATTAAAAATAGCATTGCTGGTGTGTATCATATTACTGTCGGTCATGATCCCACCGCCCGAAGGGTTGACGAAGGAAGCCTGGATACTGGCCGGAATTTACCTGGCTGCTATTGTCGGTCTGGTCAGTAAACCCTATCCTGAGCCCGTTGTTATGCTTGTCGCTGTTGCATTGGCGTGCTTTACCGTTGCCAGATTCGATGATTCACCGGTGAAATCCGGCGATGTGCTCAGCGGTTACGCTTCAGGCACGACCTGGCTTGTATTTAGTGCCTTTACCCTCAGTGCCGCCTTTGTTACCACCGGTCTGGGCAGGCGTCTGGCATACTGGTTTATATTGAAATTTGGCAATACCACACTCAGGCTTGGCTATGTCACTGCATTACTGGATTTAATCCTGGCGCCAGCCACGCCGTCTAATACAGCCCGAGCGGGGGGCATCGTTTTTCCCATCATTAACAGTATTGCGCGGGCTTTAGGATCAGATCCTAAAGACAGCCCATGTAAAGCTGGTCGTTATTTGATGGTGAATATTTATATGGTGACAAAAACCACCAGCTATATGTTTTTAACCGCCTTTGCCGGGAATGCACTGGCGCTACAGCTAATCTCTGATGTTTTCAATATTCATATTAGCTGGGTCGGCTGGATGCTTGCAGGCATGCCAGTCGGCTTATTGATG
>JALAGK010000376.1 GCA_022712475.1 Enterobacteriaceae bacterium | reverse complement strand
GTTAACAGTAAAGCTACCGTAGAAAATACTGCCATAAAGCAGGGCGTTGAAACCGACCCAAATGACGAGCAGCGCATTCACCCCGCGGATCAGCCCGCGAGGCAGTGGCTGGACATCGCCGCGATAAGACTTACCCGAAACAGTGACGTAAGAGCGTTTGCCAATCCACAGATACTGAATGCAGAACACGCCCAGTGAGAAGATCAGCAGGAACGCACCCAGCGTACTGGCGGCCTGGTAATCAAGCTGTGAGCCGGTAATATAGAAATAAATTTGTGTGGCGAGTACATCAAAGTTGCCACCCAGCACCAGTGGGTTGCTGAAATCGGCCAGAGACTGTACCACTACAATCAGAAAGGCGTTTGCCAGTGCCGGGCGTAGCAGCGGTATGAAGACGTTAAAAAACGTTTGCCAGTGGCTGGCGCGTAGCGTGTACGACGCTTCTTCCTGAGACGGATGAATGGTTTTAATCGCACCGTCGAGGATCATAAATGCCATCGGCGTAAAGGCCAGCACCTGCGCCAGCCAGATGCCGGTAAAGCCGTACAGCCAGTTAGTGTTGGTCAAACCGATAGTAGTCAGCCATTCAGTGACATAACCCGAACGACCCATCATTAATGTTACGCCAAGGCCCACCACAAACGGGGGCGTCACAATGGGGAGAATGGAGAACACGCGGCCAATAATGGCGCTGCGTCTGGCGATACGTGTGGTGTAAATGGCCAGCACCAGTCCAAAGAAGGTGCATCCCATGCCGACGGCCACTGCCAGCAGCACCGAGTTGATAATGGTCTGCACGATATGCGCCTGCGACAGCACGCCAAGAAACCCCAGGGGGGCGAACATCCCGTTGGCGTCCTCAAACATCGGGATGAAAATGGCTACGCTGGGCCAGACAATGAACACACCAATGAGCGCGACAATGACCACCAGCGCACCAATTACAAACTTGTCGCCACCGAGCCATTCAAGTCGTGAGAGCGCCAGCGTGATGATCGCGCCGAGTGCAATAAACAGCACAATACTGGCATAACCCAGCCCACGGCCTTCAAGCGTTGCGCTAACGACAATAAAGCCTGCACACAGCGTGGCCCAGGCGGCGTCAGCATAGTGACGACGACGCTTATCGCGCCCGCCAGGCGTCAGCGGGCGCAGTAACAGTGCGCACGGCAGCAGATACCACAACAGGCTGATGTTGAGTGAGGCCCAGCTGTAGGAGGCTAGAATTTCATCACCCGTTGATTCCAGCAGCCCATAGTCCAGGCTCCATGATGGCAACAGGGCGAAGGCGAGCCAGGCAAGCGCCAGCCAGCCGAAAATAGCATCCCGGCGTGGCGGGACGCGTAATGATAACGTTTCAGACATAATTTGCCTCGTCGGCCGAAGGTGAAAGGCGTGGCGCGAGCGCCACGCGCACTGCATTATTTGCCCATCTTCACTTCACTGACCCACTTGCTGATGAGCGCTTTGCGGGTCTCAGTGGCACCGTACGTGTTTATGTCGTAGTCAATCAGCTTAAGCTCATTGAGCTTGAGCGAATGTGGTGAGCTTTGTGCCGTGGTATTAGTGAGGATCTGGTAAGACTTACCTTTCTTCCAGGACAGTTCCTGCGCCTCTTTTGACAGCACCCAGTCAATGAACAGCTTCCCGTTCTCGGCATTACGTGCGCCTTTAAGCAGGCTCACGCCGCCAATTTCATAGCCAGTGCCTTCACACGGGGAAACCAGCGTCAGCGGCGCGCCGTTCTCTTTTTCCAGCGAATAGTCATGCAGGAAGCCAATACCAATGGCAGTTTCGCCGCGAGCGGCGTTGCGCGCGGGGGCAATACCGGATTTGGTGTACTGGGAAATATTGCTGTTGAGCGCTTTGAGGTATTTGAACGCGTCATCTTCGCCCCATAGCTGCACAAAGGTAGCGAGCGCGGTGTAGGCGGTGCCGGAGCTTTGCGGGTCGGCAATCTGGATCTCGCCCTTGTATTCCGGCTTGGTTAAATCTTTCCAGCACTGCGGCACGGGCAGATTTTTTTCTTTAAGGCGCTCGGTGTTAACGCCAAAACCGAGAATGCCGATATACACCGCAGATGAGTAGTTGCCTTTGCGTTTTGCCGGATCGCGGAATTGCGCCAGAATCTGTGTCAGATTTGATGATTTATAAGGGGCCAGCAATTCCATTTCACCAGCCTGAGAATGCGGATCGAGGGTGCCGCCGTACCAGACATCGGCTTGCGGGTTTTTCTTTTCAGCGTCGATTTTGGCAAGTGTGCTGCCGGATCCGTTACGGATAAACGAGGTTTTAACATCATACTTTTCGCCAAACGCTTTAGTCTCAGCTTCGCACAGCTCATTAGTGCCGCTGCAGTAAACCACGAGACGGCCTTTTGCCTGTACGCCTCCGGTGAGTGTAGCCAGCGTCAGTGCGGCGGTGATAAGACAGGATAACGGTGTGACTTTCATTTTATTGTCCTTATTTTTATCGTTCAGAGGGTAGAGAGGCACCGCGACTTTGCGGCGTTTCCCCGGCCACCATCAGCAGTGGCATTAACAGCAAAGCAATCAGCGTTGCGGCTATCGCCAGCGCCACGAACATCCCAGGCCAGCCATAACGCTCAATAATGTGGGCCAGTGGCCAGCCTGCCAGCGCCGCTCCAAGATAGGCAAAGAGTCCAAGAAAGCCGGTGACAGAGCCAGCGGCATCTTTGTGGCAGCATTCCACGGCAGCAAGGCCAGTTAGCATTTGCGGACCGAAGACAAAAAAACCGCAGCTAAAAAATGTGGCTGCCAGTAGTGCGTAGTGATGTATCGGCATTAGCCATAACGCACATACAGTCACAAACACACCAAGCGCAAACAGGAGGATCATGGGGGCCCTCTGCCCGCGAAACAGTAAATCTGAGCCCCAGCCGGCAAACAGCGCACCTGCGAGGCCGCCTGCCTCAAACAACATCACGGTGGCATTCGCGCCCATCAGGCTTATGTTGTGGCTTTCTGCCATCCACAGGTTGGCCCAGTCGTTGAGCGCAATTCGAATCAGGTACACCAGCACGTACACCAGCCCGAGCAGCCACAGGGTTGGATTTGCCAGTACGGTATCGCGCAGCATTGGCCAGAGCGCCATTGGTGGGCTCATTTGCCGCTGGCGTCTTTCAAGCGCATCCTGACGCCACTCGCCGACGTCAGGCAGGCCTTCTTGCTGGGGCGTACCGCACAGGTTGCGACACAGCCATAGCCCGATAATCATGCCGATAATCCCAGGCATCATCAGCGCCGCACGCCAGCTCCACAGGCTGACCAACAGCGTGCTGAGCAGCGGTAACAGCGCCGCACCAATATTGATTGAAGCGTTCCATCCCCCCCACCACAGGCCGCGTTCATTGCGTGAGTACCACTGCGTCAGCAGCCGTGCGCAGGGCGGCCAGCCCCAACCCTGAAAAAAACCGTTCAGCGTCCAGATGGCAAGCAACAGAGGCAAGCTGTCGCCAAAAGCAAAGACAATATTGAGCACGCCTGTTGCCGTCAGTCCTGCCCCCATAAACCAGCGCGTGCCGCGTCGGTCGTGCCACAACCCGGAACCAAACTTTGATACCCCGTAGGCCACGTAAAATAAGGTTCCCAGCAGGCCGATATCGGCCTTATCCAGCATCAGTGCCTGCTGCATTGCCGGCAGGGCAATATTTACGCTTTTACGCGTGAGGTAAAACGCGGCGTAGCCAATCACCATCGAAAGCAACAGTCGGGGTCGCCAGTAGCGATAGCGGCGGTCAATCTCTTCTTGCGATAGCCTCAGGGACATAGTTCCTCCGTAGTAGGGCGACTATAAACAGCGAAGGCAGAAAAAGGATGAGCGTCAGTCTTGCCTGTCCAGGACTTATTCCTGGATAACGGCGCTTTTATGAATGAAATGTGGGCAGGTTAACAATTACGTGGGTTCCCTGACGGTTCTCAATGTGAAAGCTGCCGCCAAGCGCGTGAATACGCTCACGCATGCCGCGTAGCCCCATCCCTTTGTGCTCACCGGGCGCAATGCCCACACCGTCGTCGCTGATATCAAGCGCTATAGCGTGCGCGTTCTGGTCCAGTAGAATGCGGATATGCCGTGCATTGGCATGGCGCGTAATGTTGTTCAATAGTTCCTGTACCAGTCGGTAAAGCGTAAAGCGCACGGTATCGTTTTGCGGTGGGTGGGTCAGGCGGTAGTCCATACGGCAGTCAATGCCACGCTCGGCAAAGGCAAATTCAGTAATAAGGTGTTCCAGTGCATCGTGGAGGGTAATTTCCTCAGGTACCGGAGGGCGCAGCTGGCGCAGCAGTTGACGCGTCACCTGGTGAATGCGCAGCGCCATATTTTCAATCGAACCAGCTGCCTGCAGGGCTCCGGGGGCGTCAGTATAACGTGTGACCAGGCGCGACTGAATTTGAATGGCGGTAATGTTCTGTCCGATTTCATCGTGTAGCTCACGTGCCAGCATTTTGCGTGTTTCTTCTTCTGTATGTACCAGTCGTTCCGTCAGTTGGCGCCGTGCCTGCAACTCGTTCTCCAGCCGCAGGCGGTAGTGTTCCAGGTGCTGCGTCAGGTGTTGTTGGCGGCTGACGGCGATACCAACACCCATACCCAGCAGTGCCTGGGTGGTCAGGAACAACTCCATCTCCGCGAGGCTGGCGAAACCAGCACCAAACTGGCGGGCGAGGGTGATGATAAAACTGCCGGTCAGTGCCGCCAGCACACCGCCCTGCCAGCCAAAACGCCAGGCCATCACGACATTAGGCAGAAAGACCAGAATCAGCAGTAATCGCTCCATTTGGGGAGCGAGCGTCAGTTGAGCACCGGCACCTGCGGCAAAAAACAGACTGCACCAGATAAGCAGTGAGGTGCGAAGTGGCGGGCTGGCAAGCTCTGTAGACTGTGGGTTGCTGCGGTGCTGCTGGTACAGCGCCTCCCAGATAAGCCAGGTAAAGGGCGCCATAATGATGCCGCCCGTCAGGCTTGCCAGAAAGGTCGCCAGCGGCTGTGCCGCACTGACACAAAGTGCAAGCAGTGCGTTTGAGAATGCAGCGGCTAACAGCAAAGAGAGCTGCTGCCAGTAAAGATGAAAACGCTGCCAGTAGTGGCGCGTGATGAGAGCGACCGGTAACGGCAGTAGCGGGGCCGCCAGTGCGTTTAGGGCCGTGATAATCTGCTGTTGATAAAGCCAGAAAAGCAGTACCAGGGGCGCGAGTAGCAACACCGGCCAGAAGCGACGAGGTAGTAAAATCAGTAGCGCGAGGCTGACGCCACCGGGTAGCAACAGACTTGCCTGGATATCGTCATTGAGCAGCCAGTAGCTTAGCGTCCACAGCGCAAGCCAACAGGGCGCCCAGGCAAAAAGAATAAACAGAGACAGTGCCGGGTGCTTGAGGCTTGCTTTCATCAGCAGTGTGCCAGCAGGTTATGCTCAAGCGCAAAATGCACCAGTTCTATGGTGGTGTTGCACTGCAATTTACCAAGGATACTGGCGCGGTGCGCGTGCACGGTTTTGTGGCTCAGTTCCAGGTTATCAGCAATGCTGCGCACGCTTTCACCACGTACCAGCAGCGTAAAAATTTCACGCTCGCGCGGCGTGAGTTCTTTTAGTACGCCAGCTGGCTGGCCAGCGCAGCGCATGGCGTTTAGCGCCTCGGCACAAAGGTAATGTCCGCCAGCGCCTACGGAGCGCACGGCCTGTACCAGCTCCTCAGGTCCACAGCGTTTTGTCAGATAGCCGCAGGCCCCGGCTTCAATGGCGCTTTGTACGAACGCGGGGGTATCATAAATGCTGAGGAT
Source organism: Enterobacteriaceae bacterium (assembly GCA_022712475.1). Lineage (GTDB taxonomy): Bacteria > Pseudomonadota > Gammaproteobacteria > Enterobacterales > Enterobacteriaceae > Tenebrionibacter. The sequence continues at coordinate 246 of JALAGK010000376.1, read as the reverse complement.
AATGGCGCGAAACCCGGGTCTGCGTGCACGTACCTGGCGCAGTAGGCTCAGGCCATCACCGTCCGGCATAGCGATATCCATGACGGCCACGTCGGGAGACTGGTGCACCAGCCAGGACAGCGCCGCAGCGGACTCGCCAAACTGGGCTACAACGTCGATATCCGCTTCAAGATTCAATAGTTGGGCAAAACCAGAACGCACAACGGCGTGGTCATCAATAAGAACAACAGAAAGCATGGCTTATGT
>JALAGK010000375.1 GCA_022712475.1 Enterobacteriaceae bacterium | reverse complement strand
GTGTCGGTACGTGCCAGCACAAATTTGGAGTTAAAGACATTGAGGCCTTTGTTCTCCATCGCCCCCATGTTGAAGAAATCCACGGCGACAATCATATAAATGTCGAGATCATACTCCAGACCAAAGCGAGTCTCGTCCCACTTCATGGAGTTTTTGAGCGAGGTCATTGCCCAGTCGGCGCGGTCCAGGTTGCCACGGTCTACATACAACTCCAGCGCCACCTCACGCCCTGAGCGGGTAATGAAGATGTCGCGCAACACGTCAAAATCACCCGCTACCAGCGCAAACAGGTAGCTCGGCTTCGGGAACGGGTCCTGCCACTGCATCCAGTGGCGACCATCGTCCAGCTCACCCTGAGCCACGCGGTTGCCGTTAGACAGTAAATAAGGGTAGCGCGCTTTGTCGGCAGTAATTTTCGTGGTAAAGCGCGCCAGCACATCCGGGCGGTCCAGATACCAGGTGATGTGGCGAAAGCCTTCTGCTTCGCACTGGGTACACAGTGCCTCGCCCGACTGGTACAACCCTTCCAGCGCGGTATTGGCCGCCGGGCTGATTTCATTAACCACCGTCAGCGTGAAGCGGTCGGGCAGATTATCAAGAATCAGCGCACCCTCTTCCAGGCGGTAGCTCTGCCAGGGGGTGCCATCAATCTCCAGGGCGATAAGCGTTAAATCCTCGCCATCCAGACGCAGTGCAGCCGAATGGCTACCCTGACGGTGCACCCGGCTTACGGCAGTCACCGTGGTTTTCGCCGCGTCCAGATTAAAGGCCAAGTCTATATCTGTAATAGTAAATTCCGGCGCTGTGTAATCGCGGCGGTATTTCGCTTGTGGCTGCTGTGTCATAAAAAAGCCTTCTGTATCGTCCGTAAGTCACGACTGACAGTCTATTCCTGTTGCCGCAATGTTGCCACGGCGAATCGTCTGCTTGCGCAACACTGGCTTATCTGAGCCCATTCAGGCAACAGGCGGCACGAATTGCCCTCGACCCACAGCGGCGCTTGTGTTGTGATTCTGGTTTAATAAACCGATAATCAGGGTATACTCCCGCGTCTTTATCTGTATTGGCACTGACTGATGGAAACGCTCCTGTGAGAGGATGCCGCAACGCGCTATGACACGATACGCTTCCCCGATACTGCAAACTCTGCTCGATACGGACGCTTATAAGCTCCATATGCAGCAGGCGGTTTTTCACCACTATAGCGATGTGCATGTCGCGGCAGAGTTTCGCTGCCGTGGTGACGATTTGCTGGGTATCTACGCCGACGCCATTCGCGAACAGGTCGAAGAGATGCGCCATCTCGCCCTGACGGACGATGAGTTCAGCTGGCTTTCCGCCCTGCCTTTCTTTAAAGAAGACTATCTGAACTGGCTTCGCCGGTTCCGCTATAACCCGGAGCAGGTGAAAATCAGCAACCAGAACGGCAAACTGGATATTCGCCTGACCGGCCCGTGGCGTGAAGTGATTATGTGGGAAGTACCGCTGCTCGCTGTCATCAGCGAAGTGGTTCATCGCTTTCGCTCGCCTGAGGCGAGTGTTGACATGGCGCTGGCGTCGCTTGAAGATAAATTGCGGGATTTCAGCGTAATAACCGCCGATCTCGACATGAATCAGTTCCGCCTGATGGATTTCGGCACCCGCCGCCGTTTCTCTCGCGAGGTACAGCAGGCCATTGTTGAACGTCTGCAACAGGAGCCGTGGTTTATCGGCACCAGCAATTACGATCTTGCTCGCCGCCTGAACCTGATACCGATGGGCACCCAGGCACATGAGTGGTTTCAGGCGCATCAGCAAATCAGCCCAGTGCTGGCCAACAGCCAACGTGCGGCACTGGAAGCCTGGCTTGCGGAATATCCTGACCAGCTTGGTATCGCGCTCACTGATTGTATTACGATGGATGCCTTCCTGCGTGATTTTGGCCGTGAGTTCGCCACTCGCTATCAGGGGTTGCGTCACGACTCCGGTGACCCGGTTCAATGGGGCGAAAAAGCCATTGCCCATTATGAAAAGCTCGGCATTGACCCACACAGCAAAACGCTGATTTTCTCCGATAACCTCGATTTTCACAAAGCGGTCGATCTGTATCGCCACTTTGCTTCGCGTATCCAGCTCGGTTTTGGTATTGGCACGCGCCTGACCTGCGATATTCCTGGTGTTAAGCCGCTCAATATTGTCATTAAGCTCGTGGAGTGTAACGGCAAGCCGGTAGCAAAACTCTCCGACAGTCCGGGTAAAACCATCTGTGAAGACAAGGCGTTTGTACGCGCTCTGCGTAAAGCCTTTGACCTACCGCAGGTGCGTCGGGCAAGTTGACCTTTGGGCGCACCTGTTGCGCCCTTCCTTCCTCTGCCTTTTCTGTTTATCTAATGCGAATTCTGCTTGCCCGAGCGCATTTGGCAGGTAACATAGGTATCCCCCTGTTACAGGGTAAACTTTTTATTTCCCGGCCTCCGCAGTCGGCCCGGCGCAGCATTTACATACTGCGTCGTGACATGCAGGCTTGCCGGGATGTCATCACCGACCTTTTAAGAGAGAAAAATATGAGCGTTGTGCCTGTAGCTGACGTACTCCAGGGCCGCGTCGCCGTTGACAGTGAAGTCACCGTGCGCGGATGGGTACGCACACGTAGAGATTCTAAAGCTGGTATCTCCTTCCTCGCCGTTTATGACGGTTCCTGCTTTGATCCCGTACAGGCCGTCATTAATAATTCTCTTTCGAATTACAATGAAGATGTACTGCGTCTGACCACCGGTTGCTCCGTTATTGTGACCGGCACCGTTGTCGCCTCTCCGGGACAGGGCCAGAGCTTTGAAATTCAGGCCACGCAGGTCGAGGTTACCGGCTGGGTTGAAGATCCTGATACCTATCCGATGGCCGCAAAACGCCACAGCATTGAGTATCTACGCGAAGTGGCACACCTGCGCCCACGTACCAATATGATTGGCGCCGTTGCGCGCGTGCGCCACACGCTGGCACAGGCGCTGCACCGTTTCTTTGACGAGCAGGGCTTCTTCTGGGTATCCACGCCGCTGATTACCGCCTCGGATACCGAAGGTGCCGGTGAAATGTTCCGCGTCTCAACACTGGATATGGAAAACCTGCCTCGTAACGACCAGGGTAAAGTGGACTACGATCAGGATTTCTTCGGCAAAGAGGCCTTCCTGACCGTTTCCGGGCAGCTCAACGGCGAAACCTATGCCTGTGCGCTGTCAAAAATTTATACCTTTGGCCCAACCTTCCGCGCGGAGAACTCCAACACCAGCCGCCATCTGGCTGAGTTCTGGATGCTGGAGCCGGAAGTGGCCTTTGCTGACCTTAACGACGTGGCGTCACTGGCAGAAGCCATGCTGAAATATGTCTTCAAAGCGGTACTTGAAGAGCGCCGTGATGACATGCAGTTCTTTGCTGAGCGTGTCGATAAAGAAGCGATTGAGCGTCTTGAGCGTTTTGTGGCTGCTGATTTTGCGCAGGTGGATTACACCGATGCGGTTGCCATCCTGGAAAAATGCGGCGAGAAATTTGAAAACCCGGTCTACTGGGGTGTGGATCTCGCCTCTGAACATGAGCGCTACCTGGCTGAGAAGCACTTTAAAGCACCTGTGGTCGTGAAAAACTACCCGTAAGACATTAAGGCCTTCTATATG
>JALAGK010000037.1 GCA_022712475.1 Enterobacteriaceae bacterium | reverse complement strand
GTCTACCGGTTGATCGACACACTGGGGCCGGTATCGCGCATCGATCTCTCTCGTCTCGCCCAGTTGGCGCCTGCCAGCATTACTAAAATCGTTCGCGAGATGCTTGAAGCGCATCTGGTGCAGGAAACTGAAATTCAGGAGCCGGGTAGCCGTGGTCGTCCGGCCGTGGGCCTCAAAGTTGAGACGGAAGCCTGGCATTACCTGTCGGTACGCGTCAGCCGTGGCAGTCTTGCCATGGCGCTGCGTGACCTCAGCGGTGCAATGGTGGTTGAAGAAGATGAACCGCTTCCACTGGTGGCCGATGAACCGCTTATCACCCGTATCATTAACCAGATTGACGGTTTTTTTACCCGCCAGCAACACCGGCTGGAGCGCCTGACGGCGATTGCCATTACACTTCCGGGGATTGTGAATACCGAGCTTGGCATTGTCTATCGCATGCCATTTTATGACGTTAGCGATATGCCTCTGGCGGAAATGCTCGAGCAGCACATTGGTGTGCCGGTATTTATTCAGCATGACATCAGTGCCTGGACCATGGCGGAGTCGATGTTTGGCGCTTCACGTGGTACGCGTGATGTGATTCAGGTTGTTATCGATCACAACGTCGGAGCGGGGGTGATTACCGACGGAAGGTTACTGCATGCGGGCAGCAGTAGCCTGGTGGAAATTGGCCATACGCAGGTCGATCCTTACGGCAAGCGTTGCTATTGCGGCAACCACGGTTGTCTGGAAACTATCGCCAGCGTAGAGAGCGTGCTGGAGCTGGCACAGCAGCGCATGGCACAGTCGATGAGCTCCATTCTGCACGGCCAGCCGCTGACCATTGAATCACTGTGTGATGCCGCTCTACAGGGCGACCAGCTTGCGCGTGATGTAATTCGCGGGGTCGGGACGAGCGTCGGGCGTATTCTTGCCATAATGGTAAACCTGTTCAATCCTCAAAAAATACTGATAGGTTCGCCACTTAATCGTGCCTCTGAAATTCTCTATCCGGCAATTCTGGAGTGCATTCATCAGCAGTCTTTGCCCGCCTACAGCCGCAATACAGAGGTCACTGCCACCCATTTTGATAACCGTGGTACGATGGCGGGCACGGCGTTGGTTAAAGATGCAATGTATAACGGAACGTTATTAATCAGGCTGCTTCAGGGCTGATATTTTACAGTTTATTCACCAAAAATTGCGCTACCTCAATCCGGGCTACATACGCTTCTTTTAGACTTTCCCCTTCGTAATTATTTTATCGATTGATATTCCCTGAGCTTAACTGCCGGAGCGATTCAATGCTTAAGCGTTTCTTTATAACAGGTACGGATACCTCGGTTGGGAAAACCGTCGTGTCGCGTGCGCTCATTCAGGCACTGGCATCCAGCGGCAAGTGTGTGGTCGGTTATAAGCCAGTGGCAAAGGGCAGCAAGCAAACGCCAGAAGGGCTGCGTAATAAAGATGCGCTGGTTTTACAGAGTGTATCAACGCTGGAATTGCCGTACAGCGCTATTAACCCCATCGCCATCAGCGAGCAGGAAAGTAGCGTTGCGCATAACTGCCCGGTTAACTACGGTCTTCTGTCGCAAGGTCTGGCCGAGCTGAGTGCGTGCGCCGATAGCGTTGTGGTGGAAGGTACAGGCGGCTGGCGCAGCCTGATGAATGACTTACGGCCGCTGTCTGAGTGGGTGGTACAGGAGCAGTTGCCCGTACTCATGGTCGTGGGGATCCAGGAAGGGTGCATCAACCACGCTTTGCTGACCGCGCAGGCAATAGCAAACGACGGTCTGCCGCTTTTAGGTTGGGTGGCAAATCGCATCAATCCGGGGCTTGCGCATTACGCAGAAATCATTGATGTGCTGGGTAAGAAGCTCAATGCGCCATTGGTAGGTGAGCTGCCGTATCTGCCGCGTGCCGAGCAACGTGAGTTGGGCGGTTACATCGATATGCAGGCGCTTGCAGGCGCGCTTGAACGCAAAGCTGTTACAGCATAAAAACTGGCTCCTGTATGGAGCCGGACTTTAATTACCTGCGATGTTTAGTGCACGGCGGGTACGTCCAGAGCTGAGATAATCGGCAATATAATCCTGCGAGATTTCTCCGCTGTAGCGTCCATCCTCATCCACGATAGGCATCCACACCGTATTGTGCTCGTAGAGCTTAGAAAGCACGACACGCAAATTATCCTCGGCTTTTCCCGTTACCCGGAAAGGGTGCAACATATCGGCACAGATACCGCTGCTGCCGCGTGCTTCACGGCGTTTCACAAAGCCCAGTGGTTTACCGTCGCGGTCAACCACGGTGATTGGGCGTAGATCGTGATCGTCCATTGTGGCAAATGCGTCGCCAAGTGACGTGTCGCGCTGAGCGGTAATAGTGGGTTGCATGTCGGTCACGTCACCCGCATTGACTAGCAACAGGCGCTTGAGCGTACGGTCCTGGCCTACGAAGGTACCGACAAACTCATTGGCTGGTCTTGCCAGTAGCTCGTCCGGACTGGCGCACTGGATGATTTTCCCCTGGCGAAAAACCGCGATGCGATCCCCGAGTTTCAGTGCCTCATCAATATCATGGCTGACCAGCATGACGGTTTTTTTCAGCTGACGCTGCATATCCAAAAATTCGTTCTGAATGACTTCACGGTTAATAGGATCAACAGCCCCGAAGGGTTCGTCCATCAGCAGTACCGGCGGATCGGCGGCAAGAGCACGGATCACGCCAATGCGCTGCTGCTGACCTCCAGAGAGTTCTTTAGGGTAGCGTGACAGATAGCGTCCAGGATCGAGTGCGACCATGCTCATTAGCTCGCTTGCACGCTCGCGGCAGCGTTTTTTATCCCAGCCCAGCATGCGGGGCACGACCGTGATGTTTTCTGCAATGGTCATGTTAGGGAATAAGCCTATCTGCTGAATGACGTAACCGATGTTGCGTCGTAGTGTCACCGTATCGAGCTCGCCAGTGTCCTGGCCGTTAATCAGAATCTTGCCGCTGCTGGGGGCTATCAGGCGGTTAATCATTTTCAGTGTGGTCGTTTTGCCACAGCCAGAGGGCCCAAGCAAAACACACATTTCTCCTTCTGGTACATTCAGGCTGACGTTATCGACCGCATTGAAGCTCTGGCCATTTTTTTGCACGAACTGTCTGGTCAGGTTCTCCAGTTTTATCATTATCGTCTCCTGTTTGGCGGTGACGCGGGTTATAAGCGACACAAAAGCATGGATATTGCGCACATTGCGCAATGAATCCAGCTTTGAGTATAGGTATTTAAACGAGCATAGCCGTCTGAATAGTCTTAAACCCGCGAAGTGTATGTCGGCCATTTCAGGAGATGGCGGCAGATTCGCTGTCAGGTTGTAGCCTTATGGCACATATTCCGTAAGGACAATGGCTGAACAAACATTCAGCGCGATTATTACATAGAGAAGGTCGGTGTATTTTATTTCCTGGACACAACGTTCTTTTTTGCAGTGATTTCCACAGCGCTGCATTAAAGGCTGATATGTTATGCAAAATAAATTCAGCCTGTTTTCCGTTCACCAGTAGCACATTTTTGTCTTTAGTTAAAATATCTCCGGGCGTCAATAAAAAGCTACTTTCATACCATAAAATAGCCTTTTGGTTGTTGGTGGAAATAATACAGGAAAATATAGTTCCTGAAGCCGGGCAGACAAAAGAGTCAATAACACCGTACCGCATTTTCCCCTCCGGGCATCCATCGGTAGATAACATCCTTAAGAGCAAGATATTGCTCTCTGATACGTTGTAGAAAGAACTGATAGAGGAATAGTTATGCGGAACTTTGAATGGTCATAATGATAAACCTCACTCCTGTTAAGGGTTTAGTGTTCAGATATACTTAAGTATTGTACACGTGAATTTGAGCGTGACCTATACAT
>JALAGK010000374.1 GCA_022712475.1 Enterobacteriaceae bacterium | reverse complement strand
GGCAGGAAGTGACAATCAGCTCCCTGCAACACGAACTGGTGTGGAGAAAGAGCATGGCGGGGAATGACCGCGAACCTATCGGACGTAAAGGCAGACCTGGCCGTCCGGTAAACGAGAAGGCGCGCCGTCGTCGTCTCAGGGAAGAGCAGTATGACGATGAGTACGATGATGATGACTATGACGACGAGGAGCCCATGCCACGTAAGGTGAAAAAAGGGCGTACGCCGCGTAAAAAGCGCAGCTGGCTTTGGTTTTTGTTGAAATTACTGATTGTGCTGTTGGTGATTTTTGTCGCCTACGGCATCTATCTGGATCAGAAAATCCGCAGTCGCATTGACGGTAAAGTCTGGCAACTCCCGGCGGCAGTGTATGGCCGCATGGTGAACCTTGAGCCGGATATGCCGTACACCAAAAACGAGATGGTGAAGCTGCTGGAGGCAACCCAGTACCGCCAGGTCACGCGCATGACGCGACCCGGTGAGTTTACGGTGCAGGGCAACAATATTGACCTGCTACGCCGTCCGTTTGACTTCCCGGACAGCAAAGAAGGGCAGATTCGCGCACGTCTGACCTTCAGTAACGACAGGCTGGAGTCGATTAAGAACCTCGACACTGGCCGCGAGTTTGGCTTTTTCCGCCTCGACCCGCGCCTGATAACCATGCTCTCCTCACCTAACGGTGAGCAGCGGCTGTTCGTGCCGCGCACCGGTTTCCCGGATTTGCTGGTCGATACGCTTGTCGCGACTGAAGACCGCCATTTCTATGAGCATGATGGCATCAGCCTGTACTCTATCGGTCGCGCCTTCCTCGCGAACATTACCGCCGGGCGAGCGGTGCAGGGCGGCAGTACGCTGACCCAGCAGCTGGTGAAAAACCTGTTTCTCACCAACCAGCGCACGCTGTGGCGTAAAGCCAATGAAGCGTATATGGCGCTGATTATGGACGCGCGCTATGGCAAGGATCGCATTCTGGAACTGTATCTGAACGAGGTGTATCTCGGTCAGAGCGGCGATGACCAGATTCGCGGCTTTCCGTTGGCGAGCCTCTATTACTTTGGGCGCCCGGTAGAGGAACTGAGCCTCGACCAGCAGGCGCTGTTGGTAGGGATGGTAAAAGGGGCGTCGCTGTATAACCCGTGGCGTAACCCGAAGCTGGCGCTGGAGCGCCGTAACCTGGTGCTGCGTCTGCTACAGCAGCAGAAAATCATCGACCAGGAACTGTATGACATGCTGAGTGCCCGTCCGTTGGGCGTGCAGCCGCGTGGCGGGGTGATTTCACCGCAGCCGGCCTTTATGCAGATGGTTCGCCAGCAGCTGCACGACAAACTCGGTGATAAGGTGCAGGATCTTTCCGGTGTGAAAATCTTCACCACCTTTGACCCGGTGGCGCAGGATGCGGCGGAGAAAGCGGTGACTGACGGCATTCCTGCGCTGATTAAGCAGCGTAAGTTAACCGACCTCGAAAGCGCGATGGTTGTCGTTGACCGCTTCAGCGGTGAGGTGCGGGCAATGGTCGGCAGTGCGAAGCCGGAGTTTGCCGGTTATAACCGTGCAATGCAGGCGCGTCGTTCTATTGGCTCGCTGGCAAAACCCGCAACGTACCTGACCGCATTGAGCCAGCCGGATAAATACCGTCTGAACACCTGGATTGCCGATGCGCCGCTTTCTATCCCGCAACCGGGTGGTAAAACCTGGTCACCGCAGAACGACGATCGACGCTTTAGCGGCCAGGTCATGCTGGTAGACGCGCTGGCGCGCTCCATGAACGTGCCGACGGTCAACCTCGGTCTGTCGCTCGGTCTGCCTGCGGTAACCGAAACCTGGATCAAGCTCGGCGTGCCGAAAGACCAGCTCACGCCAGTCCCGGCCATGCTGCTTGGGGCGCTGAACCTGACGCCAGTGGAAGTGGCGCAGGCGTTCCAGACCATCGCCAGCGGCGGTAACCGTGCTGAGATGTCGGCGCTGCGCTCGGTGATTGCTGAAGACGGCACGGCGCTCTACCAGAGCTATCCGCAGTCTGAGCGTGCCGTACCGGCGCAGGCGGCGTACATGACGCTGTATACCATGCAGCAGGTGATGCAGCGCGGCACTGGTCGAGCGCTGGGCGGTAAGTTCCCGAAACTGCACCTGGCAGGCAAAACCGGTACCACCAACAATAACGTTGATACCTGGTTTGCCGGGATTGACGGTAAAGAGGTGGTGATTACCTGGGTTGGCCGTGACAATAACCAGCCGACACGCCTGTATGGCTCCAGTGGCGCAATGTCGATTTATCAGCGTTATCTGAGCAACCAGTCGCCGATTCCGCTGGACCTGGTGGCACCGGAAGATATTGTTGATATCGGTGTGGATGAAGCGGGTACCTTCCAGTGCGGCGGCGGTTTCCGCCAGTTGCCGGTGTGGACCACCAATCCACAGGGGCTGTGCCAGCAGAGCCAACAGCAGGCCGAGGCGCGCAATCCATTCAGTCAGTCTTCTGAGCAACCACAGCAGCAGCCGCAACAGCAGCAGGAACAGAAAAGCGACGGTGTTGCAGGATGGATTAAAGATATGTTCGG
>JALAGK010000373.1 GCA_022712475.1 Enterobacteriaceae bacterium | reverse complement strand
TTATGTTTACAACGTTTCCGGCCTGAATGTTCAGCAGTTAATTAAACCGCTTGAGAACACACTTAACGAACTGGTTCGTGTACTGGAGGTTCAGGATCACGGCGCCATTGAATCACAAGCTACGCGCAATATTTTCAGCCATCTTCTGCATGCCAGCCAAGGTTTACGCACCATTAATTTCGCCAGCCGCGATGGCACGTTTTATGCCGTTCCGGATATCGGCAACATCGACGATCCACAGTCACGCCCGTGGTACAATAAAAAGAACAGCAGCAGCGCCTTCGTTTATTACACACCGCTATACAAAGACTATTTTGACAACTCCCATACTGTCTCCATTTCTCGCCCTATTTTTGACAATATTGGCGCATTTTATGGCTCGATTTCTGCTGACTTAAATCTGGTTGAGCTGGGTTATTCCATGCGTGCGCTTAACCAGCCAATGACGGGCGAAACAATGGTGGTTGACCGCAACGGCCTGGTACTGATTCACAGCGAGCCCAACCAGATTGGCCGCCAGAAAATCGCGCCCGAACTGGTGCTGCAAATGAACAACAGTACTGGCGTGGTAGAAGACCCGGAAACCGGCGATCGTTTGTTCTACTTCTCCTATACCAACCCGGACTGGTTTGCGGTGTATCGTATCGGCCAAAAAACCATTTTTGACAGCCTTCTTTTGCAGGTCGCCCCCACCCTGCTCATCTTCATGATTCTGACCTTCGTCATCTGCCTGATGTGGTATCTGACCAAAAATACCATTCATAAAATGATGGGCGATATTGTGACCATGATTCGCTTTGGCGGCGAAACCACGCCGCCAAATATTAACAGCATCCGCCACGAAATTAACCGCAATGCCAAAGTCCTGCAGGCTGAAAAAGCGCGCGCCGACATCGATCCGCTCACCCGTTTGTTCAACCGCGGCTGCTTTGACAACACATTGAGCCAGTACCTGGAAGCCGGTACGGCATTTAGCCTGGCACTGATTGATATCGATAATTTTAAATCCATTAACGACACCTGGGGGCATGTTATTGGTGATGTCGTCCTCAGACACGTGGCAAAGCAAGGACAGTATTTTGTTGGTGAACGCGGTACGGTTTACCGTTATGGCGGCGAAGAAATTGCGGTCCTGTTTCCTGAGCTCAATGCACAGCAAGCATGGGAAATTATGGAAGCGTGGCGAGTGGATATCTCCGTTAAAAAGTGGCGCGAAGCCGGTATGAAAATCACTTTTAGTGGCGGGATAAACGACTGGGATGGAGAGGATGCCGAAGGCCTTATCTCAAGCGTCGATGCGCTGCTTTATAAGGCAAAGCACGGTGGTAAAAATCAGGTGCTCACTGCCCATTCCGTTCCACGTGTGCATGCTGTATTGACCAGTACAGTAACAACCGGCCATCTTTCCTGAGCCTTTGCGAACCCATTGATGAAAAACAAGAAAAATACTTTCTGGCACCTGTTAATAGCAGCATGCACCGTACTGGCTCTGTGGTCCATCGGGGCGGTACTCATTCATTGCCAAACCATCAGTACCGTTAAAACTGAAGACGAAATAAACCTTGCCGGGACCCTGAACCGTATAGATATGATTTTCGATACGGTAAATAACTCGCTGGATAAAGCCTCGCATTTCTACAATGGTCACTGCGATGAGATGGTCACATCGCTGCGCCAGCTGGCGTCGCTGTCACCCTACTCACGCTCGTTTAGCATTGTCGAAAATAATGTTATCCGCTGCTCTTCTCTGGAAGGCAATATTTCTGTTGCAGTCAGCGAATATTTTAAAGAGAAGCAGAAACTGTCGTTAAGCTACGGTCCTATCCCCAGTAGCAACACGCTGGTCATTAACCTCAAACGCGCTTTTCAGCAGATGGATATCATCGCCAGCGTTCCCGGCTTCTATTTCTACAACGATATCGCAGGGCGTAACAACAGCGAACAGTTATACCTGAATATCAATGGGTTCCACCTCAACAGCCTTGGCCAATTGCGCGCGCAACTGCCTGAGCGACCAGGTACACGAACTCTCGTTCAGGCCTCATCGCGCTACGATTATAAGCTCACCTATGTACTGCCAGATTCCTATACCCTTGAGCAGTATTATCAATCGGCCGCCACGCTGTTTTATGTGTTTGCGGCAATTGGCCCGCTGGCAGGCATCTGGCTTTATAACTTCCTTAACCGACCGAAATCACTGCGCAGAAAGCTGGAAATGGCCATTTATAACGGCGAGATCCAGCCCTGGTTCCAGCCGCAGGTCGATACCAGTACGGGCGAGCTTATCGGTTGTGAAGTACTGGCGCGCTGGATCTCGCCTAATGACGGTATTATTCCCCCGAACCAGTTTATTCCACTAGCTGAAGAGTCCGGACTGATCGTACCGATGACGCGCGACCTGATGCAGCAGGTCAAAACATGGCTTCTGGCCGAGCAGCAAAAAATTTCACCGGGTTTTCATGTAAGTGTTAACTTCAGTTCCAGCCATATTCTGTCCAACGAGATTGTCGAGGACTGCCGAACGTTTCTGACGGGCATACCTGAAGATCTGATTCGTCTGGTAGTGGAAATCACTGAAAGCGAAGTGCTTAATGATCACAAGCAAATCAACGATATTCTCACGCAACTGCACGATCTGGGGGCGATTATTGCTATTGATGACTTTGGTACCGGCTATTCCAACCTGAGTTATTTACAGGACTATCCGCTGGATATACTGAAAGTCGACCGCAAGTTTATTGCGCAGCTGGAGCCAGCTATCGCACAGCGCCATCTGATTGCAGGCATTATCGATATTTCGAAAAAGCTGGAACTGCGCACTGTTGTTGAAGGCGTTGAAACAGAAAAGCATGTTGAAAGCCTGAAAATGCTCGGCGCAACGTGGTTGCAGGGCTTCTATTACGGTAAGCCTGTCTCTGCCAGTGAGTTCACCCGTACGTGGCTTAACAAAACCAGCACTTAACCTTCTCGCTCCCTCCTTCTGACCTGCTCACAATACTGTGAGCAGGTACAATTTTAAGACAAATAACCCTAAAGAGTATGCAGACATTAACAGCGGTTTGTATTATCGTAGCTCACTGTATTGACATTATCTTACACAAACAGCGCAATAAACCCTCCATCACACTGGCTTTCCATACCATGACATTGTGAATATTCTACGATTAATGCAGACAAACTGTTT
>JALAGK010000006.1 GCA_022712475.1 Enterobacteriaceae bacterium | reverse complement strand
GAGCGCAACCTTGAGGTCTGCCCAAAATGCGATCATCACATGCGCATGGGCGCGCGTGAGCGTCTGCACAGCCTGCTTGATGAAGGCACGCTGGTTGAATTAGGCAGCGAGCTTGAGCCGAAAGACGTTCTGAAATTCCGCGACTCGAAGAAATATAAAGACCGTCTCGCGAGTGCTCAGAAAGAAACTGGTGAGAAAGACGCACTGGTGGTGATGAAAGGCACGTTGCACGGTATGCCGGTGGTGGCTGCGGCGTTTGAATTTGCCTTCATGGGCGGTTCAATGGGTTCCGTTGTGGGCGCGCGTTTCGTGCGAGCTGTTGAGCAGGCGCTGGAAGACGGCTGCCCGCTTATTTGTTTCTCCGCCTCTGGCGGTGCGCGTATGCAGGAAGCGCTAATGTCGCTGATGCAGATGGCGAAAACCAGTGCAGCGCTGGCGAAAATGCAGGAGCGTGGTCTGCCGTATATTTCCGTGCTGACTGACCCAACCATGGGTGGGGTTTCTGCAAGTTTTGCCATGCTGGGTGACCTGAACATCGCTGAGCCGAAAGCGCTTATCGGCTTTGCCGGCCCGCGTGTTATCGAGCAAACGGTGCGCGAAAAACTGCCGCCGGGTTTTCAGCGTAGCGAATTCCTGATTGAAAAAGGTGCGATCGACATGATTGTGCGTCGCCCGGAGCTGCGACTGAAGCTTGCCAGCGTACTGGCGAAGCTGACCAATCAGCCTGCGCCGAACCCGGATGCGCCGCACGAGCCGATTGTCGTGCCGGACGCGCCGGAGCAGGGCAGAGAAGCCTGACAGTGCAACAGGGCAGGGCCGTAGGGTTCTGCCCTTCGTATTTCAGAACCCGAAGGGCACCATGGAAAAAAGCATTCCCCAAGCCACGTCGCCCCTGGCCGCGTGGCTTTCTTATCTGGAAAATCTGCACACCAAAACTATCGATCTCGGCCTTGAGCGCGTGAGCGCCGTTGCGGCGACTCTGGATGTGCTCAAACCCGCGCCATTTGTGTTCACGGTTGCCGGAACCAATGGCAAAGGTACCACCTGCCGCACGCTTGAAGCGATGCTGATGGCGGCCGGGCTGCGTGTTGGGGTATACAGCTCACCGCATCTGGTGCGTTACACAGAGCGTGTGCGGGTGCAGGGTGAAGAGTTACCCGAAGCTCGTCACACTGCCTCATTTGCCGCGATTGAAGCAGCACGTGGCGACATCTCGCTGACCTATTTTGAATACGGTACGCTCTCGGCGCTGTGGTTGTTTAAACAGTCTTCGCTGGATGTAGTGATTCTTGAGGTTGGGTTGGGTGGCCGACTGGACGCGACAAATATTGTGGATGCCGACGTAAGTGTTATCACCAGTATCGCAATCGACCATATTGACTGGCTAGGCTCGGACAGGGAGAGCATTGGGCGCGAGAAAGCAGGAATTTTCCGCGCCGGCAAACCGGCCGTTGTGGGCGAACCTGATATGCCGGCCTCTATCGAAGCCGTTGCGCAGGAAAAAGACGCGTATCTGCTGCGTCGCGGTGTGCGTTGGAATTATGAGATGACAGACGGCGGCTGGCGTTTTAGCGATGCCGCTGGGGCGCTTGATAACCTGCCGTTGCCACAGGTGCCACAGCCTAACGCTGCTACTGCGCTGGCAGCGCTGCGCGCAAGTCGTCTGCCGGTGAATGAAACCGCCGTGCGCGAAGGTTTGCGCCAGGCGCAGTTACCGGGACGTTTTCAGATCTTGAGCACGTCGCCGCGTGTTATCCTGGACGTAGCGCATAATCCCCATGCCGCCGCTTACCTGGCAGAGCGTCTCAAGCGTGAAACGCACGGTGGAAAAATACTGGCGGTAATCGGTATGCTGCACGATAAGGATATAGCGGGCACTCTGGCTTGCCTGAAAAGGGTGGTGGAGAGCTGGTATTGTGCGCCACTGGAAGGGCCGCGTGGCGCCAGTGCAGAACAGTTGCTTGAGCATCTGGGGCAGGGCAGGGCATTTGCCAGTGTAGCCGAGGCCTGGCAAGCGGCACGGGCAGAGGCTGACGTAGCCGATACCGTGCTGGTGTGCGGTTCGTTTCACACGGTGGCACACGTAATGGAAGTCCTGGAAGCGGAGGATAACGGTGGCGAGTAAGTTTCAGAACCGATTAGTCGGCACAATTGTGCTGGTGGCGCTGGGTGTGATTGTGCTGCCGGGCCTGCTTGATGGTCAGAAAAAACATTACCAGGACGAGTTTGCCGCCATCCCTCTGGTACCTAAGCCAGGTGATAATGACGAGCTGGACATGCTGCCGCCTGCCAGCCAGTCTCTACCGGCGCAGCCGCCGGAAGGGGCCGCTGAGGAGATGCGAGCCAGTAGCACGGCACCGAGTATTGACCCCACAACGCTACCGGATGAAACCGGGGCGGGAATCGATGCGGTTCCGCAGCCAAAACCTGTTGCTCAATCTAAACCTGCGCCAGAGCCGCAGCCTAAACCGACGCAAACGCCACAGGATAACGCGCCGCCCGTCGGTAAAGCTTACGTGGTGCAGCTTGGTGCGCTCAAAAATGCTGACAAAGCCAGTGAGATTGTCGATAAGCTTCGCGGTGCGGGCTATCGTGCTTACACTATTCCTTCTACGCCAGTACAGGGTAAAATCACCCGCATTCTGGTCGGGCCGGATGCATCGAAAGACAAGCTCAAGTCTTCTCTGGGAGAATTGCATAATTTATCGGGTCTCAACGGCGTAGTCATGAACTACACGCCGTAACGGTCAGTTTACAAAGCCACGTTTGGCGCGGCTTTGTACGAACCAGAGCGAAAGGGTGGGCAACAAAAGCAGCGCTTTTTTTGTCCACTTTTTCTTTTTACGCATGGGAAGGAAATCCCTACGCAAACGTTTTCTTTTTCTGTTAGAATGCGCCCCGAACAGGATGTCAGGGCAAGTTAGCGCGGAATTTATATGGTCTGGATTGATTACGCCATTATCGCTGTGATTGGCTTTTCGTGTCTTGTAAGCCTGATTCGTGGGTTTGTGCGCGAGGCGCTCTCGCTGGTTACCTGGGGCTGCGCTTTCTTTGTCGCCAGCCATTACTACACTTACCTGGCAACCTGGTTCACAGGCTTTGAAGATGAACTGGTACGTAACGGGATAGCTATTGCGGTGTTGTTTATCGCGACGCTCATCGTCGGTGCGGTGGTGAACTACGTGATTGGCCAACTGGTTGAGAAAACCGGCCTTTCAGGAACGGACAGAGTACTGGGCATCTGCTTTGGCGCGCTCAGGGGCGTACTTATCGTCGCCGCGATTCTGTTTTTCCTCGATACGTTTACCAGCATGGCAAAGAGCGATGACTGGCAAAAGTCTCAGCTTGTTCCGCAGTTCAGTTTCATCATCAGATGGTTTTTTGACTATCTGCAAAGCTCGTCAAGTTTCTTGCCCCGGTAACAGCGCCGGGGTTGCAGGCTTAATGAGGAAAAGACAACATGTGCGGTATTGTCGGTATCGCCGGTGTTATGCCGGTAAACCAGTCGATTTATGACGCGTTAACGGTGCTTCAGCACCGCGGGCAGGATGCCGCAGGCATCATTACTATTGATGCGAACAACTGCTTTCGTCTGCGTAAAGCCAATGGTCTGGTGAGCGATGTATTTGAAGCACGCCACATGCAGCGCCTGCAGGGTAATATGGGGCTAGGCCACGTGCGTTACCCGACGGCAGGCAGCTCCAGCGCCTCTGAAGCCCAGCCTTTTTACGTCAATTCGCCTTACGGCATCACGCTTGCACATAACGGTAATCTCACCAACGCGCACGAACTGCGCAAGAAGTTGTTTGAGGAAAAGCGCCGTCATATTAACACTACGTCTGACTCCGAAATCCTGCTTAATATCTTTGCCAGCGAACTGGACGAATTTCGTCACTATCCGCTGGAGGCCGATAACATTTTTGCCGCCGTTGCGGCCACTAATCGTCAGATTCGCGGTGCGTACGCCTGTGTCGCGATGATTATCGGTCACGGTATGGTGGCGTTTCGCGACCCGAACGGTATCCGCCCGCTGGTGCTGGGCAAGCGTGAAGTCGGTGAGCGCACTGAATATATGGTGGCTTCAGAGAGTGTCGCGCTTGATACGCTGGGCTTTGAGTTCCTGCGTGACGTGGCGCCGGGAGAAGCGGTGTACATTACCGAAAAAGGGCAGCTTTTCAGCCGCCTGTGTGCCGATAACCCGACCACCACGCCGTGCCTGTTCGAGTACGTTTACTTTGCGCGCCCGGACTCCTTTATTGATAAGATTTCCGTGTACAGCGCCCGCGTCGGCATGGGTAAGAAGCTAGGCGAGAAAATTGCCCGCGAGTGGGAAGACCTGGATATTGATGTGGTTATTCCAATCCCGGAAACCTCCTGCGACATCGCGCTGGAAATCGCGCATATTCTCAACAAGCCTTATCGCCAGGGTTTTGTGAAAAATCGCTATGTTGGTCGTACCTTTATTATGCCTGGTCAGCAGCAGCGCCGTAAATCGGTGCGCCGCAAGCTTAATGCTAACCGTGCGGAGTTTCGCGATAAAAACGTGTTGTTGGTAGATGACTCTATCGTGCGCGGCACCACGTCTGAGCAGATTATCGAAATTGCCCGCGAAGCTGGCGCGAAAAAGGTCTATCTGGCATCAGCGGCACCGGAAGTGCGCTTCCCTAACGTTTACGGTATTGATATGCCGAGCGCCAATGAACTTATTGCCCACGGTCGTGAAGTCGAAGAGATTCGCCAGATAATCGGCGCCGATGGCCTCATTTTCCAGGACCTCAGCGACTTGATTGATGCAGTACGCGCTGAGAATCCTGATATTCAGCAGTTTGAATGCTCAGTGTTTGACGGTATTTACGTCACGAAAGATGTTGATCTGCAGTATCTGGAATATCTGGAATCCCTGCGTAGCGACGACGCTAAAGCGCTACAGCGCCAGAACGAAGTCGAAAATCTTGAAATGCATAACGAAGGTTAAGCGCCAGACGGCCCCCGCTAAGGGGGCCGTCTTGTATCTGTCGCCATAATCCGGCAAAGTCTGCCCTGGAGCGATGAAACAGGCAGATAAGATGAAACGACTGATTGTGGGAATTTCCGGTGCCAGCGGCGCGATTTATGGCGTGCGGCTGCTCGAAGTACTCAAGCCACTGGAGAATGTGCAAACCCATCTTGTGATGAGTCAGGCTGCGCGCCAGACGCTGGCACTTGAAACGGATTATGCGCTACGCGATGTACAGGCGTTGGCCAATGTGGTGCACGATGCGCGCGACATTGCGGCCAGTATCTCCTCCGGTTCGTTTCGCACTCACGGTATGGTGATTCTGCCGTGTTCCATGAAAACCCTTTCTGGCATTGTGAACAGCTATACCGATGGCTTACTGACCCGCAGTGCTGACGTGGTGCTCAAAGAGCGCCGTCCGTTGGTGTTATGTGTACGTGAGACGCCTTTGCACCTTGGCCACCTGCGGCTGATGACCCAGGCTGCGGAAATGGGGGCCGTTATTATGCCGCCGCTACCGGCATTTTATCATCGTCCGAAGAATATTCAGGATGTGATTGATCAAACGGTTAATCGCGTGTTGGATCAATTTGATATCGAACTGCCTCACGATTTGTTTACCCGCTGGCCTGGCCCCGACGCCGCACGCTGATGCTCCATTGCGGGGCAAAAACTGCTGGCGCTGTCGTATTCTCCAACTTTCCTTTTCTCTTTTTGTTACGCCCTTAACGCAGCGCTGTTATCTTTTTGTCTGTCGCTACGCTTTGATTATGCAGATATGGCATGAGAAGTGCAGCGCAGCCGTGAGCGCATGGGCGCTCGGCACAACACACATCTGATAATAAAATCCGCTCTCTGAGGGTTAACTATGAAAAAGCAGGTTCTGACACTGGTATTACTGCTGGGTTTTTCTGCCGGTTCGGCGCTGGCTGTATTGCCGCAAACGGTGCGTATAGGCACTGATGCGACCTACGCGCCATTTTCGTCAAAGGATGCAAAAGGGGATTTTGTCGGGTTTGATATCGATTTGGGTAATGAGATGTGTAAACGGGCGCAGCTTAATTGCACCTGGGTAGGCAGTGATTTTGACGCGCTCATTCCACAGCTTAAGGCACGTAAAATTGATGGGATCATTTCCTCATTGTCTATTACCGAGAAGCGCGAGCAGGAAATTGCCTTCTCAGACAAACTCTATAGCGCTAATTCACGTCTGATTGCCCGTGCGGGCTCACCAATTACGCCGACGCTGGAAAGCCTCAAAGGCAAACAGGTAGGGGTGTTACAGGGCTCCACGCAGGAGGCGTATGCCAACGATAAGTGGCGCACGCAGGGCGTTGAGGTTGTGCCATACCAGAACCAGGACTTGATTTATTCTGACCTTGATGCCGGGCGTCTTGATGCGGCATTGCAGGACGAAGTGGCGGCAAGCGAAGGTTTTCTCAAGCGCCCGGCGGGTAAGGCATTTGCTTTTGCCGGACCTGCTGTCGTTGATAAAAAATACTTCGGCATGGGTACCGCGGTTGGGTTGCGTAAGGAAGATGGTGAGCTGAAGGCTGCGTTTAACAAGGCGTTGGCAGAAATCCGTGCTGATGGAACTTACGATAAACTGGCGAAAAAATACTTCGACTTTAACGTCTACGGTGAATAACGCCTGAAGGCACTGGTGCATCATGGTGGTGCATCAGTGCACCAATGTTGTGCGCTGGTGGCGGTTGTGCACGCTTTGGATGCATAACTACCCAGTGAATCTGCAAAAAATGACGCTGTTCGACCGCAAAAGTTTTGGCCTACAGGTCCGAAAAATGGCACGATACTTGCCAACACAACATTTAAAAACGTTTTACCTATAACGATAACTCTCCTGAGGATAAGTATGAAAAAGCTGGTGTTATCCCTTTCTCTGGTGCTGGCGTTTTCCAGCGTTTCTACAGCATTTGCCGCATTGCCAAAAAACGTGCGTATTGGCACTGATCCGACCTACGCGCCGTTTGAATCTAAAAATGCCAGCGGCCAGCTGGTAGGTTTTGATATCGATATTGCCAAAGAGTTGTGCAAGCGTATTAAAACCCAATGTACGTTCGTGGAAAGCCCGCTTGATGCACTTATCCCGATGCTTAAAGCGAAGAAAATTGACGCTATCATGTCGTCGCTTTCTATTACCGAGAAACGCCAGCAGGAAATCGCGTTTACCGACAAACTTTACGCGGCAAACTCTCGCCTGGTGGTCGCAAAGGGCTCACCCATTCAGCCGACTATCGAAAGCCTGAAGGGCAAGCGCGTGGGAGTATTGCAGGGCACCACGCAGGAAACTTACGGCAATATCCATTGGGCACCGAAGGGGATTGAGATTGTCTCTTATCAGGGGCAGGACAATATCTATGCGGATTTAACCGCCGGGCGTATTGATGCTGCGTTCCAGGACGAGGTGGCCGCCAGCGAAGGTTTCCTGAAAGCGGCAGCCGGTAAAAACTACCAGTTTGGTGGTCCGTCTATCGCTGATGAAAAACTGTTTGGTGTGGGTACCGGTATGGGCATTCGCAAAGACGATAATGAACTGCGCGAAGCGCTCAATAAAGCGTTTGCTGAGATGCGCGCCGACGGCACCTATGAAACGCTCGCGAAGAAATATTTCGATTTTGACGTTTATGGCGGCTAACGTTAACTGTCACGCGCTGCGCACCTGTGGGGGCGTAGCGCAAGTAAAG